>NZ_JBFUKD010000358.1:0-3735 GCF_056401005.1 Microvirga sp. P4_G7
CCACCGATCTGTCGATCGGGTTGTCGGGCGGACGATCGAAGGACCCGGTCAGCCGGGAGGTCGAAACCGCGATCGGCCACGTGCTCGGCCGTGCGAAGGCGGCGAACAAGCGTGCCGGAATTTACGCGGCGACCGGCGAACGCGCGGCCGAACTCGCCCGAAAAGGCTTCGATCTGGTGTCGATCGGGACCGATGCCGGCCTTCTGCGCATCGGCGCCGATTCGGTCTTGAGCGCGGCGCGCGGTTGAGCCCTATTTCGGAAAGGGAAGCCCGAAGGATTGGGTGAGGAACAGGCCGCCGTGCTGAAGAGCGTCTCCATCGATCCCATGGCCGACCCCGCGAGAGAGATGCCATTGGGACGGGATTTCCGCTGTCGCCAGCGCCTCTTTCGAGAAAAAGAACATCTCGACGGGCAGGACTTCGTCGCGGTCGCCATGCGTCAACAGGATCGGCGGCTTGTTCGTGGCATCTGCCTTCAGGCCGTCCGGGCCCTTATCGGAATCGAGGACCAGCAGGCCCGAGAATCCGACGATCGCGGCGGGAGCGACGGCGCGGCGCAAACCGACATGCAGCGCCATCATCGTCCCCTGGCTGAATCCGACGAGAGCGAGCCGCGAGCCGTCGAGCCCATAGCGTGCCAGTTCCGCCTCCAAAAACGCCTCGAGTGCCGGTCCGGCATATTGCACCCCGCGCCAGAATTCGCTCGGGTCGCGCAAGGTGAGCGGGAACCACTCCCGCCCCATCGGCGCTCCCTGGCACGCATCGGGCGCATCGGGCGCGGCAAAGGCGGTGTCCGGCAACCAATCCTGCCATTGATGCGCGAGTTCGATGAGATCGTTCCCGTTCGCGCCTCGACCGTGGATGAACACGACCAGTTGTTTGGCATGGCCGGAGGAAGGTGCGATGCGGGGACCGTCGAGGGCGACCATGCGCGAAACCTGTCTGTGAGAGACGACAATAGGGCAGTCGCGGAGCGTCTCGATCCGGTCCGCAGATCAACCGCGCCGTCTCGCCCGGGTCAAGGGCTGCCGATGTCGAAGACCAGCGACGGGGTGGGTTTATGATCCCCCCGGTGTTGCGATTCGCTCCAAGCCCCAACGGAAGGCTTCATCTGGGCCATGCCTATTCCGCGTTGCTCAACCAGGATTTCGCGGAACGTTTCGGCGGGCACCTGCTGCTGCGGATCGAAGATATCGATCGGGAGCGTTGCAAGCCAGCGTTCGAACAGGCGATCGAGGACGATCTCGCCTGGCTCGGCCTCCAATGGGAAAAGCCGGTGCGTCGGCAATCCGATCATTTCGCCGATTACCAAGCGGCTGCGGAACGGCTGAAATCCCTCGGTGTGCTCTATCCCTGCTTTTGCTCCCGCAAGACGATTCTCGACGCGGTCGCGGCGAAGGAGGCCGAAGGCAAGGCTTGGCCGCGCGATCCCGACGGCACGCCGCTCTACCCGCGTTTGTGCCGTGACGTTCCGGGAGACGTCGCCGCACGCCGCGTCGCTCTAGGGGAAGCACATGCCTGGCGGCTCGATATGGAGGGGGCGCTTGCCCACTTTCCCAGTCCGCACCGGTACGAGCGCTTCGAGCGCGACGGATCCATCGAAACCGTCGTCGCCGAGCCGGCCCGATGGGGCGACGCGGTCATCGTCCGCAAGGACACGCCGACGAGCTATCATCTCTCGGTCGTCGTCGACGATGCCGACCAGGGCGTGACGCATGTGGTGCGCGGCCGCGATCTGGAGGCGGCGACCGATCTTCACGTGTTGCTGCAGCGACTCCTCGGCCTGCCGACGCCCCTCTACCACCATCATGACCTCGTCGAAGACCCGCTCGGCGAGAAACTGGCGAAGAGTCGGCAATCGGAGGCGCTCGCATCCCTGATCGAACGGGGTGTGCGTGCGCAGACGATCCGCGCGCATCTCGGCTTTCCGGTTCAGCCGACGCCGAGGATCTGAAGCCAGAACAACGTCGACCCGATCGCCAGCGCCGTCGACAAAGCGATGGAGGCGGAGGCGATGGCGATGCCCTCGCCGTAGCGCTCGGCAAAGAGATACGCATTGATGCCGGACGGACAGCACGCGAACAGCACCGCGACACCGGACCAGGCCGGCGGCATGTCGAAGACCTTCGTCGCCAACAGGAGCACGATGAGGGGATGGACGATCAGCTTGAGCACCGAGATGATCGTCGGCAATTGCCATCCCATGCTCATGCCGTAGCGCCGCAGCGAAATTCCCATCGCGATCAGGGCGCAGGGGATAGCGGCACTGCCCAACAGGTCGACCACCTGCCAGATCGGCATTGGAACGTGCGCCGCCACGGGGCGAAAGACGCTGCCGGCGAGAATGCCGACGACGATGGGATGGGTCAGCAGTTTCCGGATCAGCATGAGGGGGGACACACCGCGTCCCTCGGCGAGCAGGGTGGCGAGCGTCATCGTCACCGGCAGGTGGACCGCGATCAAGAGAAACAGCGGCACGGCGCCTTCGTCGCCATAGGCCTTGAGGATCATCGGCACGCCCACGAAAACCGTATTGGCCTGACCCGCGGAAAAGCCGGCGACGACCGAGGAGATTCCCGTGAGGCCATAAAATCGACGCCCGATCATCGTCGCCGCGGCCCAGACGAGCGCGACGCCGACGAAATAGGAGATCCAGTAACCCCACGGCTGAACCGGAGGGATTTCGGCCTTCACGAGCGTGCGGAAGATCAGGCAGGGCAGGGCGAGCGTAAAGACGAATTCAGACAGGCCTTCGCCGGTGCGTTGGCTGATCAGGCCGATCCGGTTGGCGCCATAGCCGATACCGATCAGGCCGAAGACCGGCAGGACAATGGCGAGGGAATCGAGCATCGGCGATCAGCGCAGGTCGGCCCTTTGGGCGACGTTGGTCGTCGCCGTGGCATTGGACAGTAGGTCGTCGATCTGTTCCCGCTGGCGCTTGAAATCCGTCAGGCCGCGGCCCTCGAGCTCCCGTCCGCGGGGCAGGCGGATCTTCATCGGGTCGACGAAGTGGCCGTTGATGATCACTTCATAATGCAAATGCGGCCCGGTCGAGAGACCTGAACTGCCGAGATAACCGACGATCTGTCCCTGCTTCACCCGGGTACCCGGCGCAACGCCTTTGCCGAAAGAGGACATGTGGTTGTAGGCGGTCACATAGCCGTTGGCGTGCTGAACCTCGACCCGGCGGCCATAGCCTGATTCCCAGCCCGCCTTGATGACGGTGCCGTTACCGGCCGAGATGATCGGCGTGCCGATGCGGTTGGCCCAGTCGACACCCGTATGCGGCCGGCTGTAGCCGAGAATGGGGTGGAAGCGTGAGCCGAAACCGGAGCGCAGGATTCCTTCGGCGATCGGTTTGCGGAGCAAGAATTTCTTGAGCGAGCGTCCGCCTTCGTCGAAGAAGTCGACCACACCATCGTCGCCCTGGTAGCGATAGACCCGGCGCGGCTCGCCGCCGACGGTGAGTGCGGCGTAGAGAATCTCAGGCGGTGTATTGCCGGTTTCGTCGTCGGCGCCAAAGAAAACTTCAAAGGTGTCGCCAGGAGAAACGCGGCGCTGAAAATCAACGTCGTAACCGAAGATCCGCACCAGATCGTCGACGGTCTGCCGGGAGAGATCGTTCTTGAGGGCGGTCTCGTAGAGGCTCTCGTAGAGGCGAACGCCACGGCCGTCGTCGTCCTCGTCGTCTTCCCCGGTGGCGACTTCGGTGCCCTGGTTGGCGTCGTCCTGCGG
>NZ_JBFUKD010000359.1:0-3727 GCF_056401005.1 Microvirga sp. P4_G7
GCGTTCGGTCGCCCGCTTCCTCCAACACGGGTCCGGAGAGGCCGATGAAGATTACTGCGCTTGAAACGATCCGCCTGGACGAATTTGCCAACGTCATCTGGCTCAGGTTGCACACCGACGAGGGTCTTGTCGGGCTTGGCGAGACGTTCATGKGCGCCACAGCAGTCGAAGCGTACCTCCACGAGACTGTCGCCCCCAAACTTCTCGGGCTGGATCCGATCCAGATCGAGACATGCAATGCGTCTCTCTCGAACTATCTCGGCTGGCGTGGATCTGGCGTCGAAACGCGCGGCAACTCGGCGATCGACATCGCTTTGTGGGATATTTTCGGCAAAGCCGCCGGTCGTCCAATCTACGAAGTGCTCGGCGGCAAATCGCGTGACACCATACGCACCTACAATACCTGTGCGGGATATAGATACATTCGCGATGCGCGCGCGCAAAAAGTCGCGAACTGGCACCTTGGAGAGGAAGGCGGTCCCTACGAGGATCTCGAAGCCTTTCTTCACCGCGCCGATGAACTGGCTCACTCCCTTTTGGAGCAGGGCATTACCGGAATGAAGATCTGGCCCTTCGATATCGCGGCCGAGCGCTCGGCCGGTTGGGACATCACTCCCCAGGAACTGCAAACGGCACTCGAACCCTTCCGCCGGATTCGGCGCGCGGTTGGCGACAAGATGGACATCATGGTGGAGTTCCATTCACTGTGGAGCCTGCCAATGGCGAAAAAGCTAGCCGAAAGGCTAGCTGAGTTCGATACATACTGGCACGAGGATCCGTTCAGGCTCGACAATGTCGGCGACCTCGCGGAATACGCCAGACATTCAAAAGCGTGGGTCTGCGCATCCGAAACGTTGGCCTATACTCACTCGTTCCGGGAATACCTCGAAACCGGCGCTGCGGGCGTTGTGATGCTCGATCTCTCCTGGTGCGGCGGCCTATCGGAGGCACGCAAGATCGCCGGAATGGCCGAGGCGTGGCATACCCCTGTCGCACCCCACGATTGCACGGGCCCGGTCGTGTATATGGCCTCGTGCCACTTCTCCCTGCATGCGCGAAACGCCTTGATTCAGGAGTCGGTACGCGCCTTCTATTCGGGATGGTACTCGGAACTCGTGACGAGCCTTCCCACAGTATCGAACGGACAGGTATCCGTCTCCGACGAACCCGGCCTCGGGCTCGAGCTTTTGCCGGACATCGTCGACAGGCCCGATGCGACGGTCAGGTTCAGTCGGATCGCCGAGATGTGAGCTCGATTGCCATGGTGTGACATGCAACGGATGGCCCCTTCGAGGAACCGTGCGGTCTTGAGCCGTATCGTCTCCGAGGACGCGCAAACTGGCCGACGAGTTGCATCGGTATCCGGATAGGATATTCAATCGCCCCATGGACACTTTTTCTCACCTCAAAGGTTCGGCACATTCGCCCTTCGGCTGGGACCGAAAGCAGGCTGCCCAGGATCTCTTTGTTCTTGTATCGGCGCTCTTGATCGTCGCCTGGATTGCCTATGAGATCCGGATTTTCGGATCGCTTGTCGCCGATCTCCCGCCCGGGAAAGAGATCGACCTCTATGAGGCGGTTTTTCTGGGGGGCGTTCTTTGCATCTGTCTCTGGATATTCTCTTGGCGGCGTTTGAAGGAACTCAGGCAGGAGGCCAACCGTCGGGTGCTCGCGGAGGAACGCGCGGCCGACGCCGAGCTTCGGGCTCTCCGAGATCCGTTGACGGGCCTGGGCAACCGCGCGCAGTTCGACGCCCGTCTCGAAGATCTCGTCGGGGGGATGAACAACCGTAAGGGCGAGATAAGGACCGCAGCGCTTTTTCTGCTCGACCTCAATCATTTCAAGCAGGTCAACGATCAGCTCGGACATCCGGTCGGCGATACCGTCCTGCGGATCGTTGCCATGCGCCTAAGGTCGGTCGTCCGTGCGGAGGACGTGGTCTGCCGGCTGGGCGGCGATGAGTTCGCCGTTGTTGCTTGTGGCGTCACCTCTGTGAGCGGCTTCGCAGAAGGACTAATTTCGGCCATCGATCAGCCGATGAATGTCGACGGGCATGCGGTCCGGATCGGGGTCTCCGTCGGAATTGCATCCGACCCCGGCACGAGCAAAGCACCACGCGCTTTCCTTCAAATGGCCGACAGAGCGCTCTACGCGGCCAAGAAACGCATCAACTCAAATCTGCGGTCAGCCTTTGAAATCGCCGAACCGGACACCCCCGGTCCCGGCAGCAGCGAGACCCGCACTCAGACCCGGCCGGTGGGGCGTTCTGCCACGTCGCCCCCTCGGTAGGTCACCGGCCGAGGGCGTGGTTCGGACGAGGCTAAAAATAAGTCTTCACCGCGTCGAGGACATTGTAGCTCTCATCGACGACCATCAGAAGCGGCCACTTGTCGAAGGTCGTGCATGGATGCCCGACACCGAATCCGACCATGTCTCCCACTTGGAGCGGGCTTTCGCCTGGCGTGCCGAGGTGGCAATGCTGATCGTTTAGAGCGAGCGTCACGTGTCCTCGCGGCATCGGCGCGGGCCGATCCATGCTTCCGTCAGGGCGATACCAACGCAGAGGTACAGGAAGCCCCTCGTCGAAACCGACATCGCGCTTTCCCATCGTGAGGATCGTCCGCCCTCCTTCCGGACGGGATTGAACGAACGCCCAGACCTCTAGCGCTGATTCCAGACCGCCTTGTGGAAGTTGCAGCGTGGTTTCCTCGACGATGCGGTTGAAAGCGCGGGCGTAGCCAAGAACGTCATGGGTCAGGTAGCAGCCGGATCGCAAAACCCTCAGCATCGGCCGTTCGAACGATGCCGCGCGGAACCGTTCACCGACACGGTCGAAGAACGATGAGCCGCCGGCGCTCAAGATGACCGGTGCGTTCGCGGGAAGCAGCTCATTCTCCACGGCACTCGTCGCCACCGCCACCACCTCATCGAGAACCCGGTCGACCGAGGCGCGGTCCGGCAATAATCCCTCGAAGCATTCGAACCCCGCGACAACGAGTCCGGGGGTGGCCGCCACGGCCCGCGCGACGGCTATCGCATCGTCCCGACTGCGCGCGCCCGTTCGCCCCCCTGGAAAACCGATCTCGATCAGCACTCGCAATGGGTTCGTGGTGAGCGGAGGATTGCGGACGGCGCCTCGTGCAAGTTGGGCCACGCCCTCAAGCGTATCCGCAAGGCAGTAGAGGGCGAAATCTGGATCTTGTCGGATAGCGGCGAAACAAGCATCGACCGACGCTCGGCCGACGGGTTGGTTCGCCAAAATCACGCGTTTGATGCCGAAGGCCCGGCAGACCGCGAGCTGCTGCGTGGTCGCCACGGTGATGGCCCACGCGCCGTCGGTCAGTTGAAGGTCGAACAACTGAGGCGCCATGGTCGTTTTGCCATGGGGAGCGATGAGAAGATCATTGTCGCTCGCAAACCGGCTCATCCACGCGCTGTTAGCCCTGAGCACCTTACTTCGGAGGATAGCGGCCGGTAGCGGTAGGTCGCCTGCCAGGACATTCCAGCCCCTTGCGCCAATGGCTCCCAAACGGGTCGGCTCTCCGCCGGCCGGAACGCCCTTCGTCGTCCCGTCCACCACGAGATCCTCGATCGCCCGCAGGTCCAGGCGTGTGAGAGGCGGTTGTACAAGCTCGTTCAAAGCCATCGGTTCTGGTCCAGCGGCGCAAGCGGAGACGCGCCATAGTTCAGAGAATTTTCCGCTTTTCGAATGGGAGAAGTCATCCGT
>NZ_JBFUKD010000360.1:0-3727 GCF_056401005.1 Microvirga sp. P4_G7
GCCGACGAGGCGCGGGTTGCCAAATGATGCCCACGCGCCGGGACATTTTATGGCAAAGCGGCGGATTTCTGGTCTCGTCCTCGTTCTTGGCTATTGCGGCCGAGATCGTGGATATCCGCATGCAAGGACGTCCGGATGGTTCGGATGTCTGGTTCGACCCGATCGGCATTCGCATCGATCCGGGTCAAACGATCCGATGGACCAACTTCGATCGCGCGAACGCCCACACGACAACGGCCTATCACCCATCGAATTTCGACCATCCGCGCCGTATCCCGAACGGAGCCAAGCCGTGGAACTCGGACTATCTGCTGCCGCAGGAAGGGTTTTCCGTCACCTTCGGGCGGCCTGGGGTCTATGATTACTACTGTGTGCCGCACGAACATGCAGGAATGGTGGGGCGCATCGTGGTCGGTTCTCCTGAGCCCCCCGGTTGGGCGATGGTGGAGGGAGGCACGCAAGACTTGCCAGAGGTGGCCGTGCGCGCCTTTCCGACGATAGAGAATATCATGCAGAACGGGATGGTCCGGCGCACGTGAATCGCGCAGGACCCAACCCAGGGAAGGCGACGAGATGCTGAACCACAAGCACACCATCCCGCGAAACGGTCCCCCACTTGAAACGCCGAGTGACGAACAACTCGTCGCCCTGGCGCGGGAAGGCGACCAGAGTGCGGTCCGCGTGCTGGTCCAGCGGCACAATCGACGCCTGTTCAGGGTGGCGCGGGCGGTTGTGCGGAACGATTCCGAAGCTGAAGACATCGTGCAGGAAACCTATGTCCAGGCATTCACCCATCTCGATCAATTTCGCGATGAGGCCAGATTGTCGACTTGGCTCACGCGCATCGCATTCAACGCCGCTCTGGCACGCGTGCGCCAACGACGCCCCATGGCGCCGCTGGAAGAAATCGATACGCAGGACAGCCGTACGAGCGGGCGACTGATCATGTTTCCCTCACCCCTCCCCCCCGCCAATCCCGAGACCGAGTTGGCCCGCATGCAAGTCCGCGGCGTCCTTGAAAGGGCGATTGATGCATTGCCAGCACCCTTCCGTGTCGTCTTCGTCATGCGCGATGTGGAGGGCATGAGCACGGAAGAAACCGCCTCCTATCTTTCGATGCGGGTCGAGACGGTCAAGACACGGCTTCACCGTGCTCGAAAACTGATGCGCTCGACCATCGAAAGGGAGCTGTCCGGCGCGTTTACGGAGGCCTTCCCGTTCGACGGAGCACGCTGCGCAAATATGGCTGATCGGGTCAGCGCGCAGTTGCAAGGGCTCGGCCCGTTTCGATCGTAAGCCGTCTACTCCAAATTGACGGCGCCCAGCCCGAAGCTCGACCCATTGCGGGTAATCCAGACCTCTCCCGCACCGAGCATCATCCCCTTGTCCCGGACGAAAACCGACTCGAACGTCGACTTGGCGACGACATCCCGGATTCCAGGGGCCATGATCGTACTCTTCGCAGCAATGAGCTGATCGCGGTCGCGGACGGTCCGCCGGGTCTTTCCCGTGATCGTCAGCGGGAGATGGGCGACGCGGGCGACAAGTTCGATATCGCCCGATCGGAAGGCTGCCTTGACGCGCCTGAAGCCGTAATAGGCCTCGATGGGATCGAAGTTCAGATCGCGGTAACTGAGCTCGATCTCGGGTGGCAGCTTGGGCCTGGAGAACCCGGCTGCCGTCCCCCGCTGAGGCAAGTCCAAGGATTGCCGCAGTTCGCGCGCGAGCAAGTTCATAGCCCTATGACGATCGTATAGCTTCTGCAGATCCGGCGTGCGGGATTGCACGGATCCTGTTGCGAGAGCTTCGCTGATCGCCTGCCTTGCGCCATTCGCGTCGACGGCAGCGTTTCGCCACTCGCGGGAGGCAGCAGTTTCGTCCACTTCCCCGTCGAGTTGGTTGCGCGCGATCCAAAGCCTTTCCTCGACCTCGGCCAAGACCTGCTCATGTGACGGCTTGAAACCCGGTCCTTTCGCAATGTCGGGTGGCAGGGCCCTCATTGCCTCCTGAGGCTTCGGACCCTTTGGTTCCTCCGATGTGTATCGGGGATCGACCTTGTAGGTCCTTCCGTACACTCTAACGAAGAAAGGATCCGCGTAGGTCGAAGGAGCGACCAGGAGAGCCAGCAGGCAACTGGAGCACCCGAATAGCCTGGCAATGAAGCCGCCCATCGCCGCCTCCCTTCCCAACACAGCGCGTTCGATTCCGGCAACGCGCCGGACCGTTCATCCAAACGGTRTCAAATCGCCTCACGTCGCATGAGCAGCAGATGAAAACCAGCGTATGAGTATCCAGTCAAAACCAGCGATCACGTTCGTGCGACACATGAAATCATGACCTGCCTCACAGCACGGGGTGGTCTATTTTCAACCTATCCACGGGAAGTTGGGATGCGATGAACTATCGCCCTCGTCTGGTACTGAATCGACGCTCTCTCTTGACCGGGCTCAGTGTGACGACTGCCGGGCTTCTCATATCGAGTGAGACGGTCGCCGCCGACCTTGTCCCGACACCGGGACAGACGGAGGGACCTTTCTATCCGGTCGCATTTCCACCAGACATGGACAACGACCTGGTCCGTATCATGGGCCAAGCGGCCCAAGCGCTCGGGCAGATCATTCATGTCTCGGGCCGTGTGATGGACACGCGCGGGCAGCCGAAAGCGGGAAGTGTGGTCGAGATTTGGCAGTGCGATGCCAATGGTGTCTATCGCCATCCTCGTGCGGGAAACCAGGGCCGTATCGACAGCGCTTTCCAGGGCTATGGACGCATGCAGGTTGATGCACGCGGCGCATATCGCTTCCGGACCATCCGGCCGGTGCCCTACCCGGGTCGCACGCCCCACATCCATTTCGCGGTGCACATACCGGGACAGGGACGTCTGGTGACCCAAATGTACATCGACGGCGAGCCACTGAACGACCGTGACGGCGTTCTCAACAGCATCCGGGACGTCAAAGCCCGCCGCAGCGTGATTGTCCCGCTTTCCTCCCAGGTTACACCTGAGCCGGGCGCACTCCGCGGGCATTTCGACATCATTGTTGAGGCATAGTCCGTGACAGCAGGCGCTAAATCACGAAGAAATGTCGCGAGCCCGGCTCTTGGCTTTAGGAATGACGCAGGCGCAAGTGCGGTCCAGCACCGTATCAACCCACAGCCCCTGTTCCCGATATGATTACGTAAGGGAACCGGCTACTATGCTTGGGTTGCAAGGGTTCTGCTGTGTACCGATATGGGGACGGCGCTAGATCTTACGAGATCGAACTCGACGCCTCCGAGACGTCGGAGCGCGGCGTCGACGCTCAACCCACGATCATTTTCCCCGACAAGGACTTCCTGTTCACCGCCGAATTCAGGCGATCGGGCAACGATCTGATCCTTCAATCGTCCGACCACAATGCGATCATCTATGGTTACTTTAAGAGCGACCGACGCGCCGCCATCGCGACACCGGACGGAGCGGGTTTGAGCGCTGCCGTCGTGGAGGCGCTGGCGGGACCGGACCGGCCGGGGGAGTACGCACAAGCAACCCCGACGACACCCGCACTCGCATTGATCGGAAGGGTGGAGAAGGTGTCCGGATCAGCGACCGTCATGCGGAACGGCGTGGCGATCGAGCTCCATCTCGGCGATTCCGTGGCGAAAGGGGATGTCGTCCAGACCGCATCGAGTTCGTCCGTCACCATCAAGTTCAGCGACGGTACCGTTTTTGGCCTGTCCTCGAGTG
>NZ_JBFUKD010000361.1:0-3727 GCF_056401005.1 Microvirga sp. P4_G7
CACGCAGGCCGTCGCCGAGGAGATTGAAGCCGAGCACGATCAGGAAGATCGCGCTGCCGGGAAAAACCGACATCCAAGGCGCCTGCTCCATGAAGTTCTTCGCCGTGTTGAGCATAGAGCCCCAGGACGGGTTCGGCGGTTGCTGCCCGAGGCCAAGGAAAGAAAGGCTCGCCTCCGCGATGATCGCCGTTGCGATGGTCAGCGTACCCTGCACGAGGATCGGCGGCAGCACGTTCGGGAAAATGTAGCGGACGATGATCCAGAAATCCGGCAACCCGATCGCCCGCGCGCCTTCGACATAGTCTTCGGCTTTGACGGTCAAGACCTGGGCGCGCGTGAGCCGAACAAAAATCGGCATGGCGGACAAGCCGATGGCGATCATCGCGTTTGTAAGACTTGGTCCCAGAAAAGCGGCGAGGGCAATAGCGAGGATGAGGAAGGGGATGGCGAGCAACGCCTCGGTCGCGCGGGAGATCGTGGCATCGATCCAGCCCCCGAAATACCCGGCAAGCAGTCCGAACGGCACTCCGAGAACGACGGCAATCGCCACGGAAACGACGCCTGCCATCAGGGAGGCACGTGCACCCCACAGCATGCGCGAAAGCATGTCGCGGCCGAGTTCGTCGGTTCCGAACCAGAACATCGCGGACGGCGCTTTGCGGATGCTGGAGAAACTCGGCTTGATCGGATCGAACGGGGCGACCAGCGGGGCGACGATCGCCGCGATGACGAAGAAAAGCACGATCAGTCCGCCCAGGAGGGCGCTGTGGTTCTTAAAAAATTTGCCGATTGCGCGACTGCGCTTTTTCGGGAGTGCGATCTGCTCCGCAATGGCCATTGTCATTTGCTGTGCCTCAAGCGGGGATTGACCAGAACATAGAGAACATCGGCGAGAAGATTCATCGCGATGAAGCCGACCGCGGTGCAAAGCACGACGCCTTGTACCACTGCGTAGTCGCGGTTGAACACGGCGTCGACCACCAGTTTCCCGAACCCTGGAATCGTGAAGATCTGCTCCGTCAAAACAGCGCCCGCGAGCAACTCGCCAAAGAGGAGAGTGGAGAGCGTGACGATCGGGATGAGCGCATTGCGCAATGCGTGTTTAAGGATGACGGCGCGAGAGAGAAGTCCCTTCGCGCGCGCGGTCCTGATGTAGTCCGATCTCAGCACACCAAGCATGGCGCTGCGCGTATGGCGCATCAGGCTCCCGGCAAGGCCCGTTCCGAGCACGATCGCCGGCATGATCATCGTCTTGATGTTGAGCCAAAGATCCTCGCTGGGCGAAACGAAGCCCGACGCGGGCAGGAGCTGCCAGCGCACGGAGACCAACATGATCAATAGGATGCCGAGCCAGAAATTGGGAATGGATAGGCCGGACAACGCGACCACGTTTGCCGCGTAATCGACCGTCGTGCCCTTCTTGACCGCCGAGATGATCCCGGCGGGAATGCCGATCAGAAGCGCGACGATCATGGCAAGGATGGCGAGTTCGAGCGTCACCGGAAGCTTGGTGAGCACGAGATGAAGCACCGGAATATCGGTGCGCAGGGAAATACCCAGATTGCCTTGCAGAACCTGTCCCAACCAGGCGAAGTATTGCACTGGAATCGGATCATTGAGGCGGTACTTGTCGCGCAGGAAGGCGAGGACCTCCGGGTCCCGCTCTTCGCCCGCCATGGTGAGAACAGGGTCGCCGGGCAGCAATTGCTGCAGCGTGAACACCAGCACGGACACAATCAGAAGTGTCGGGATGGCGATCGCAAAACGTCGAGCGATGTAGCGAAGCATGACGCCGGGCAACCTCGGTATGCGTGAGAGGACGTGCCCGGCTCCTGGCCGGGCACGCGGTCGACGAGTTTAGGACGCGAACTTCACGCCCTTGAGACGGATCATGCCATCGGGATACGGCTTGAAGCCTTGTACCTTCTTGGAATGCACGAACGGCCAGGTTTGATAATAGGCGTAGACGATGGGCAATTCGTCCTGGAGGATCGCCTGCGCGGAATCATAGAGTTGCTTGCGCTTGGCTTCGTCGTTGGTGACGCGTGCCTCGTTCAAGAGACGATCGACCTCAGCGTTGCAATATTTTCCATCGTTTAGACCACCTTTGCAGGTCACGAACTGGTGAATATTGCCGTCAGGATCGACGCGACCGGACCAGCCGATCTGGTTGACGTCGAAGTTGCCGCCTTGCGCTTCCTTCTGAAGAGCGGCGAACTCGGTCGGCCGCAGTGAGATATCGAAGCCCGCCTCGGCCGCCATGGCCTGGACGATTTCATTGATCTGCTGCGTCGTCGTGCTGTTGCCGAACGCGATCTCGAACTTCACGCGGTCGAAGCCGGCCTCCTTCAGGAGCTGCTTCGCCTTTTCCACATTCCGCTTGCGCGGACCATACTTTTCGTTGGCGTAGATGCTCGCGAGCGGGAAGGGTTGCCCAGCCGGCGTGAAGATGCCCTGGCCGACGACTTCGTTGATGACGTCACGGTCGATCGCCAGTTCGAAGGCCTGGCGTACCCGTTTGTCCTTGCCAAGCGGGTTCTTCGCGCGGTCGCCGTTGTTGGTGTTGATGGTGAAGCCCTGGTAGCCGATGCCGGTTACGGGGGCAAACGTCAGTTTCGAGTCCCCCTTGACCGACGAAATATCGTTCGGCGCCAAGCGCTCCAACATGTCGAGATCCCCGGCGCGCAGGTTGGCGAGGCGCACGGTGGTGTCCGGAATCGGTGTGAAGACGACGCGATCGAAATTGAACTCCTTGGCGTTCCAGTGCTCCTTGAAACGCTCGAGTACGATGCGATCGTTCTGCACACGCTCGACGAATTTGAACGGGCCCGAGCAGACCGGTTTCTGTCCGAATTCCGCCGAGGCGAAAGCCTTGGGAGACAGCATCATGCCGGCGCGATCGGAGAGCTGCGACAACAGGGTCGCGTCAGGCCGCGACAGCTTGACCGAAACCGTCAGGTCGTCGACGACATCGACGCTTTCGACGGAGGTCAGTTCGCTCTTGCGCAGGCTGTCCGGCAAGGTCCGGGCCCGGTCGAGATTGGCTTTCACCGCCGCAGCGTTCATTGCTTCGCCATCATGGAACTTGACGCCGGGCCGAAGTTTGAACGTCAGCGCCTTGCCGTCGTCGTTCCATTGCCAGGCCGTCGCGAGCTCAGGGACGAATTTGAGATCGGGCGTGATGTCGACGAGCTTGTCGCACAACGATGCGAACACGATTCGACCGACGAAGGTCCGTGCGCGGTGCGGGTCGAGTACATCCGGGTCCTCTTGGAGACCGATGCGCAAGGTTTGCGCCGAGACCGCACTGGTCATCAGCAACCCGGCGGCGAGCGCCGCCAAAGACAAGTACCTCATATTGTCCGTCCTCTGTTCTCTCTGGATTAAGGGCCTGGCGCGACAGGCTTATCCTGCCGTTCACGCCAAGTTTCGTAGAGCGCCAGCCGCTTCGCCAGCGCGTGACTTTGCGGCGGCGCAGTCATCGGACTCGCGCCGGCGCTCTGAATTTCGCGCCAAAAATGACAGGCGACCTGACGGCCGCCCGGCGCCGTCTCGAGCTCGGGATGCTTTTCGCGACAGAGTGCCTTCGCGTGCGGGCATCGTGTGTTGAAACGGCAGCCTGGGGGTGGGGCGGCCGGACTTGGAATGTCGCCCTGCAGAAGAACTTTCGGCTGACGGCCAGCCGGACTCGGGATCGGGATCGCCGCGAGCAGCGCCTGCGTATAGG
>NZ_JBFUKD010000362.1:0-3725 GCF_056401005.1 Microvirga sp. P4_G7
GAACAATGCCGACCAACGTGGCTAGAAAAAAGGTTCTGAGGCGGACTCCGAAGAACGCCGCCGACCACGTCGTCACCCAGAACGGGACGACGGGCATGAGTCGCAGAAAGACAAGGTAACCGAAGGCACCGCTCCGAAATCCGCTTGCCAGCTTCCCGACCCGCGAGTCGGCGCGCCGGGTCAACAGATCGCCGAAAGCCGTCCGAATGGTGAGAAACAAGATCGTCCCGCCAGCGGTCGCGGAGGCGGCTGCAACGGCGGTGCCGAGCGGCCATCCGAACAGGAAACCTCCGACGATCCCGAGAAAGGCAGTGGCCGGTATCGAGAGGGCGACCACCGTCACGTAGAGTCCCGCGAAAAGGGCGACGGAACCGACTGGATGGGCAGCGACCAGAGCTTCCAGGCGTTCTCGTCCCTCGACGAGCCGTTCGAGGCTGAGATAACCGTGCACCCCGGACATGAGGACGAATCCAAGCGCGGCGAGGGTCACGATCAAGGGAATCCAACGGGCAAAGCCTCCCTTACGGGCTTCCTGCCTGGCCTCTAACGGAATATCTTGCCTGGGTTCGGTCACGCCGCCTCGTCGATCTGCTCGTCCTATGTAGAGCTTAGCCGGACCGGCGTCACACCCCCGGACACGAGACGCGCGTGGCGGGAACGGATCAAGTGCAGCGTTGACTTTGCCCGCTGCTTCCGTCATAAGCCGCGAGCTGACAGCGCTCGTCTCGGGCGCTGATCTTTTTTGCAAACAGTTTCGGGGTTTTTCCCCTATTTTCCACGACAGGCGCGGTCCATGAAGGCGTGCCTGCCATGTGACCGGAGATGAGCCGTGAAAAGGACGTATCAACCGAGCAAGCTCGTTCGCAAGCGCCGCCATGGCTATCGTGCGCGCATGGCGACCAAGGGTGGCCGTAAGGTCATCGCTGCTCGTCGCGCACACGGCCGTAAGCGCCTTTCGGCGTAACGCGGCAAAGGACCTGTCCGTGCGCGACCATCGCGCAGAACCGGTCGGGCGCCTGACGAAAAGACCTGACTTCGTCGCGGCGGCCTCTGGCCGCCGCTTTCATACGGACAGGATGACCGTTCAAGGCCGCCTTCGCGACGATGCAAGTCCAGGCTTGGGTCTGCGGGTTGGGCTGACGGTGACGAAGCGGGTTGGACACGCCACCGAGCGCAATCGGATCAAGCGTCGTCTGCGGACCGCCTACCAGCGCGCGGGAGTTGAGCATTCCGCCGTGAACGCCGATATCGTGGTGATCGGTCGCCGCGACATTCTGACCGCTGAATACGCTACCCTCATCGATGATCTTCAGCGGGCGCTCCGGATCGTGACGAAGCCGAAAGGCCCGCGAGCCGGGGAACGCCCCCGAGATTCGTCCCCACCACCTACCGACGGCGACCGTCGCGGAAGCACCCATGCGCCAGGACAATAAGAACCTCATTCTCGCCATCGCCATGTCGGTCATGGTTCTCCTCGGGTGGCAGTACTTCTATGCCGCCCCGCAAGCGGACAAGCAGCGCCAGGCGGCGCAGCAGGCTCAACAGGCCCAGTCCGGAGGGCAGGCAGGCCAGACGGCCTCGCCGAGCCAGGCTGGAGGTCCCGCCACGGTCCCGGGCACGGTTCCCACCGCTCCCGCCGCACCCACGGTCGAATCACGCGATGCCGCGCTTGCCCGCTCGCCGCGCGTGAAGTTCGATACGCCCGCGATCTACGGTTCGATCAACCTGCGCGGTGCGCGTATCGACGACGTCTCGCTCAAGAATTATCGCGAAACCGTGGACCCGAAGAGCCCCAATATCGTGCTCTTCTCGCCCTCGGGCACCGCAACGCCGTATTACGCGGAGTTCGGCTGGGTCGGCGCCCCTGCAGGCGCGTCTCCCGGTCCCGACACCGTCTGGACCGCGGACAAGACGACCCTTGCTCCCAACGCGCCTGTGACCTTGACCTGGGACAACGGCCAAGGCCTGGTCTTCCGGCGCGTCATCGCGGTCGACAACGATTTCATGTTCACCGTGAAGGATGCCGTCGAGAACCGCGGCACGTCTCCGGTGACGCTCAACACCTACGGCCTCGTCTCCCGCCACGGTCGTCCGGCAACGTTGGGCTACTACGTTCTGCACGAGGGAATGGTCGGCGTTCTCGGCGACCAGGGCCTGCAGGAAGTCACCTACGCGAATCTCGACAAGGCCGAACCCATTCCGGGTCAGACCACGATCGGAAAGATCTGGGACGGTGTCACCGGCGGCTTCGTCGGCATCACCGACAAATATTGGGCGGCGACCGTCGTTCCCGATCAAACGCAACCCTTCCAAGGTTCGTTCACCGCGCGCGTCAACCCGGCGAACACGGTGTATCAGGCGAATGTCCTCGGTGGCGCGCAGACCATTCAACCCGGCGCCACGACAGAAGTGACCCAGCGTCTGTTTGCCGGCGCGAAGGAAGTCAGCGTCATCGACGGGTACAAGAACAACCTGCAGATCAAGAACTTCGATCTGCTGATCGATTGGGGATGGTTCTATTTCATCACCAAGCCCCTCTTTAAGGTGCTCGATTTCTTCTACCGGCTCTTCGGCAATTTCGGTGTCGCGATCCTTCTCGTCACCGTCATCCTGAAGATCTTCTTCCTGCCGCTCGCGAACAAATCCTATCGCTCGATGGCAAAGATGAAGGCCGTGCAGCCTGAAATGGCGGCCATCCGCGAGCGCTTCGCCGACGACAAGGTGAAGCAGCAGCAGGCTTTGATGGAGCTCTACAAGAAGGAGAAGATCAATCCGGTCGCGGGCTGCTGGCCTGTCGCAATCCAGATTCCGGTCTTCTTCGCGCTCTACAAGGTGCTGTTCGTTTCGATCGAAATGCGGCACGCGCCGTTCTTCGGCTGGATCCGCGATCTCGCGGCGCCCGATCCGACGACAGTGTTCAATCTGTTCGGGCTCATTCCCTTCGATCCGGGCACGGTTCCCGTGATCGGCCACTTCCTGCTGCTGGGTGCGTGGCCCATCATCATGGGCATCACCATGTGGCTGCAGATGAAGATGAACCCGGCGCCGCCGGACCCGGTGCAGCAGAAGGTGTTCGCCTGGATGCCGGTGATCTTCACCTTCATGCTCGGCTCGTTCCCTGCCGGTCTCGTGATCTACTGGGCCTGGAACAACCTGCTTTCGGTTATCCAGCAAGGGTTCATCATGAAGCGCAATGGCGTGAAGGTGGAGTTGTGGGACAACCTGCGCGGCGCCTTCAACAAGAAAGAGCCCGCCGCCAAGAGCTAGCGACCAGCAAAAGCTGGCGATTCACTTGCACATGGCGCCGCCCTTCATTGCCGGGCGACCGAAATGCGCTAATTCAGCCGTCGCGAGGATCATCGCGGCGGCTTTTTCATGAGTGCAGTCGAACAAGATAAAGCGACCCGTGAGATCGAACTGAAGCTCGAGCTGGATGTCGAGCATGTTGCCCTGCTGAGGCAGCACCCCCTCCTTTCTCGCGACAAAGCGCCGACCGATCACCGGGCCCGCCTTCACGCAGTCTATTACGACACCCCGGATGAAGCCCTGCGACGGGCAGGTTTGTCGCTTCGGGTCCGCAGAGAAAACGGCCGCGCGATTCAAACCGTCAAGGCGGATCGTCGAAGTGGCCGCATCGCCCTCGATCGCTCGGAATGGCAGTGCGTCGTCAAGGACGGTTTCGAGCCCGGAGCGGCGAAGGGGACGCCCCTTGCGCCTTTCCTCGC
>NZ_JBFUKD010000363.1:0-3725 GCF_056401005.1 Microvirga sp. P4_G7
CTTTTGCGCCTGCGCCGCGGCAAGCAAGGGCAAGTTCAAATGGGTGGTGCTGGACATCGATCCTGGTTCCGGTTGGAAGCGCCGATGCGCGCGAGCGTCATCGGACGGTGAGCGTCGCGAGACGATTAAAGCCGCGCCCGACGACGGCGCTCATTTGCGCGACGCGAATGGTGAGTTGCGCCTGAGCCGCGCCAAAGTCGGCAAGCTCGTCGGACGCGGCATAGACGACGGAAGGCTCGACGCTGCTCAAGCGGCGCAAGACGGTGACGCCCGAGAGAATCTCGATCTCATAGTGTTCGCGCTCTTCGGCGAGCGGAACGTCGAGCGGTTCCCACGCGTCGGCCCCGCGCCGGGATCGGCGGACCCATGAGATGACGACACCGCTCAGATGACGTCGCGCCGCGAGACGAACCGGCGCAAACGGACGCAGGGCGTCGGCGTTCGCCGTTGCGGCGAATTCAGTAAAGGACGGATCGGAATGACTCTTCCCGGCCGGCCCGATGCGATATCGCCACGTGACGCCGAGATCCCTGCTGAGAGGAACGACAGCCTCATCGAGGCGAACGATCAATGCGCCGGCAGGCACGCTGCGCCCAGCTTCCGACTCGCTGCCCGCAAGCCCGCGCACGAGACGCGACAGCCGGTGGCTCCTGTCGCCAATCAATTCCGAACGTGCCGCCGAAAGGATTTCCCATCGCCCATCGGAGCCCTGGACGGCGAACAGGTTCGCGCCGGCAAGCGCGGCGTCGTCGTCGACCGACACGATCGCGCCCGACGAAATGTCGATGTCCAATACCGCCCGTGCATCCCAGCGCCAGAGCGATCCTGGTTCGAGGGCGTTGCGGGTTCGCCCGATGATGGCTGGAAGCGAAAGATATTGCGACAGCGCGTAGGTCGATCCGTTTCCCGAGCGCCAGATCGCCATGGCGCCGGGCCACGGATCGGCGGCGACCGCCACGTATTGCAGAGCCGAGGGCTCGCCACGATCGGCAGGCAGATCGAGAACAATCACCTGCGGCTTTCCCGCAATCGCCGGCGGACGACGTACCGGTCTTGCCGTCGATACGCCCGGCATCTCGAACACGGATGGCTCGACGGCGCGGGTCGAAACCTTACGCGTGGGCCCGTCGGCAATACGGATGATGCGATGCAGCTTCGCACCCGCATCCGTCGACAGGGCGATCACGTCACCCGGTTCGAGTTCGACGCGCCGGCTCGACAATTCGAACTCCGCCGTCTCTCTCGCCGCCCACATGTCCTGCAGCCACGCATCCGCCAAACGCTGCGCTTCCGCGCGGCGCGTGACGATCGCAAGATCCGCGCGTGTCTCTCTCCGGCTGACGCCGGCGAGGCGGCGGGATGCGACAGCGGCGCGCCGGTAGTCGATCTCGCTTTCGGTGAATCCCAGTTCGATCTGCAAAGGCAGTTCCGTTTCCTGCGACCGGTTCAGTCGGAGACTTTCCGTCTTGTCGGCGAGGACGAGATCGTCCCGCCCGATCGCGACGACGGCCCGCCCTCCCCGCCCGCGCCAGGTCAGTTTGCCGCCGCTCGCAAACGCGTCGAGACCGAACAATCGCGCCAGCGGTTCGAGTCCGGCCCGCGCCGACATCGGCCGATCGATCACGTAGCCGTCGAGAAAGCCGTCGACCGGAATGGCCGATGGTACGTCGAGGCCGAAATCCTTCAGAATGGTCGCAATCAAGCGGTCGAGCGGCGCGCCTTCGATGCGCCCGGTGATCCAATGACCGGTCTCCCAATTGGCGCCGTCGGCCCACACCGTGTCGAAATCCGGAAAGGCCGGAAAAGGACGCGCGTCCCACGCCCAGACGAACACGTTGGCCGGATCCACCATGCGGCCGCCGTAGAGAGGCGACGTGGGGTTTCCGCCGGAGACGTAGCCCGGCAATTGCGGATCGAAACGGGTGAAGATGGCTTCGAGACCGCGTGCTTGCGAGAGATCGTCGCGCACGCCGCGTGAGAACGGCGGATAGGCGGATTCCGACGATTTGGGATCGGGAAAGACGTTGGGCCCGTTCGGCCCCTTGTCGACGGCGGGTATGCCGATCTCGGTGAGCCAGATCGGTTTCGATTTCGGTTGCCACGGCGTCGTGGCGATTTCCGCGCCGCCCATACGCTCCTTGTGGGAATTCGACCACCAGGACACCAGGTCCTTGGCCCGATAGACCCACGGCTTCTCGTATGCACCGTCGGTGATGGGCGTGCGGCGCTGGGCGTTTCTGTCCGCCTGATCGGCGTAGTACCAGTCGAACGCCTCGCCGCTTGCGAGCCGGCCGCGCAGATATTCGATGTCGTAGGCGCTGCGCGCATCCGCGAGATCCGCGTGGTCCGGCCCGTCGCGCCAATCCGATATGGGGGGATAGTAGTCGATGCCGATGGCGTCGATGTCGGGATGGGCGAAGAGCGGATCGAGCGGGAAGCGAACCTCGCGACCGTCGCTGCGCACATGCGCGCCGTACTCCGTCCAATCGGCGGCATAGACGATTTTCGTGCTCGCGCCGACGATGGCGCGGACATCGCCCGCGAGGAGCTGCAGCGCATCGACCGCCTCGTAAAGGCCGGGCGCGGAACGAACCCGGGTCAGCCCGATCAACTCGCTGCCGATGATGAAACCGTCGACGCCGCCCGCCTCTTTGGCCAGATTCGCATAATGAAGCACCAACCGCCGCAGCCCCCAGGAGCGCGTGAACAGCGTGGTGACCTGCACGCCGGCCAGAAACGTGCCGTCCGGCGATCCGGCTTCACCGGGCGCGGGATGACACGTGATACGGCCGCGCCACGGATAAGGCGGCTGGCCGGTACCGCCGTAAGGATTCGGAAGCGTGTTTCCGGCCGACACGTCCATCATCACGAAGGGATAGAGAACAACCTCGATCCCCCTATCCTTGAGGTTCTCGATCATATCGAGAACGGACTCGTCCGATGGCGTTCCGCCGTAAGCGGGCCAGCCGTTGGAACGCGACACCGTTTTCGCCGCCTCGCGCAATATTCCCGCGACTTTCCACGTCGCGCCGTCCGTCGTCTTACTCGCCACGTCCACGCGTGGCGTGATGGTGCAGGACCCGGCGCGCAGATCGTCACCGAACCAGCTCACGACGAGGGAAACGCGCTTGAGATTGGGGCACAGCGCCTGCAAAGCGTCGAGCGAGGCATCGACGTCGCTGGCGCGCTGCCATTGATGCCGGTTTTCCAGCCTCGTCGAACCGAGGCCGAGCACCTGCATGACGGGCGTGCGATCATAACCGAACTCCGTCGCGCCCGGGATCAGGCAGACGGCGCGGACCATCTGGTTCAGACCGTCGACGGGGCGGATGATCTCGAAGGAGAATTGCGGGACGCGATTGCCGTATTCGGCGAGCGGCAATCGCTCGAACACCACATAGGCCAGGCCGCGATAGCAAGGTGCGGCGTCGGCCCCCTCCTTCGCGACGATGAGCGGATCCGCCGCCTGCGCCTCCGAGCCGGGATAGACACGCATGGAAATGGAACTGAGATCGATCTCGCGTCCGTCGGCCCAGACACGGCGGACATAGCCGATCTGCCCCTCGCACAAGCCGATGGCGAGATTGGCGAAGTACGTGTAGGTCACGTTGAGCGTCTTGCCGCCGCCTCCGCCGACGCTTTTGCCGCCCTGACTGCCCGATCGCTGCACCTCCGTGTTGGCCGCTTCCTCGAGACGCGTCGCCCAGATCAGCTGACCGCCGATC
>NZ_JBFUKD010000364.1:0-3724 GCF_056401005.1 Microvirga sp. P4_G7
TCCGAAGCCATCTCGGACGACTTTGCGAAACGGATTTCTCCGACCGTCGTCTCGTTATCGGCGACGCGCGTCACGCTGAGGCCCGAAACGGATGTCCAGGTATCGAGCGCCTTAGCGGCGCGAGCGGTCTCGGTCGCGGAAAACTCGCCCCAGTTGCTCCACTCGTCGAGAAAAGAATAGAAGAACGCGTAATAAGCAGTCCCTTTCGGGACGCTCCATGTGAGCTCGACGCCTGCGGGATCCGCTGTGGTGCCCCATTTAGTACCCTGCACGAGCCCTCGGCCGGGACCGAAGATCGTGGTGGAGGCATAAATCTCCATCACGTTCACTGTGTTCAGCGTTGGCGTCGCCATTCGTCGTCCTGCCCTGTGAAGTTATCTCGTAACGTCAGGCGGGAATGTGTGCAATATGATTTCAATCGTCTGTGCGGGAGGACACAAAAAAACCGGCCGCGACGGGCCGGTTTTCTGAAACAATGATACGTTTTCCTTGCTACCAGCTCGTCAGTACCGCGCCTTTGAACTTCTCGTCGACGAACTTCTTCACTTCGGGCGTGTGATACGAATCGACGAGGATCTTGACCCACGGCTTGTCTTTGTCTTCTGCGCGCACGGCAATGACGTTGACGTACGGACCCTTGGGATTTTCGCGAGTCAGCGCGTCCTTGACCGGGTCGAGACCGGCCTGCGTCGCATAATTGGTATTGATGACCGCGGCGTCCACGTCTTCGAGGACGCGTGGCGCCTGAGCGGCGTCGATCTCGACGAATTTCAGCTTCTTCGCGTTTTCCGTGATGTCGATGACCGTCGGCTTGAACCCGACGCCGTCCTTCAACTTCAGTACACCTTTATCCTGCAGCAGCAGAAGCGCGCGGCCGCCGTTGGTCGGATCGTTGGGGATTGCGATGGTCGCGCCGTTCGGCACGGCATCCCAGGTCTTGTGCTTCTTCGAGTAGATCCCGATCGGGAAGTTGACCGTCAGCGCCACCGTCTCGATCTTGTAGCCGCGATCGGTCTTCTGGTTATCGAGGTAGGGCTGGTGCTGGAACGAATTCGCCTCGAGCTCGCCGGCGGCGAGTGCGGCGTTCGGCACCACGTAATCCGAGAACTCGAGGATCTTGATGTCGAGTCCCTTCTGGGCGGCGATCGGCTTTACCGCTTCGAGAATCTGCGCATGGGGGCCTGGCGTMACGCCAATGCGGACAGTCTGCGTCTGCGCCGCAACAGGAAGCGCGGCCGTGAGGGAGAGGAGGGCAGCGAGGCCCAGTTTCTTGAGAGACATGGATAAGCTCCTGGTAGGGTCGATGTTCGCGGAAGGGATGAAAATCAGGCGTGACGGATACGTTTGTTGAGGTGGCGCGCGAGTCGGTCGCCAAGGCTCTKCACGGCCTGGACGAGGACGATCAGAACGACCACCACGGCGATCATCATGTCGGGCATGAAGCGCTGATAGCCGTAGCGGATACCGAGATCGCCGAGGCCGCCGCCGCCGACGGCGCCGACCATGGCCGAATAACCGAGGAGGGATACCGCTGCGAGCGTGAGGCCGAGCACGATGCCGGGCATCGCTTCGGGGATAAGAACCTTCAGGACGATCTGCAGAGGCGTGGCGCCGAATGCGCGCGCCGCTTCGATGAGACCCTGATCGACTTCGCGGATCGCGCCTTCGATGAGCCGTGCGATGAACGGCGTCGCCGCGACGGTCAACGGAACGATGGCCGCATTGGTGCCGATCGAGGTGCCGGCGATCAGCCGCGTGAACGGAATGATCGCGACGACGAGAATGATGAACGGCGTCGAGCGCGCGGCGTTGACGATGCTGCCGAGAATCCTATTGACCCATGGCGCCGCGAACAATTCGCCTTTGCCGCTCGTCGCGAGAAACACGCCGAGGGGCAGGCCGAAGAGCGTTCCGATGACGCCGGAGATCGCGACCATCATCAGGGTCTCGCCAGTCGCGGACAGGATAAGACGGATCATCTCAGGAGACATGGCCCAGTACCTCCGTATCGAGATCGTGTTGCGTCAGGAAAGCGAGCGTCTTCGCGAGATCGGCCTGCGGCACCCCGATGACGAGAATGCCGCATGGACGGCCAGCGATCTCGTCGACGCTGCCGGCAAGAATGTTGGCTTCGATGTTGTGATCGCGGGCGAGCCGCGCGAGGACCGGGTCGGTCGCATGCGGGCCGCGAAAGCCAATACGGATCACAGCCTGGCTGTTCGGCGTTGGTTCGGCGTGGAGGCGGTCGGCGACGTAAGCTGGGAGAGCCCGACCGGTCTCGTCCGCAAGGAAGGTGCGGGTCACTTCGTGCTGCGGGCGTGTAAACACGTCGAAGACGTCGCCTTGTTCCACGATCCGCCCGTTGTCGATGACGGCGACCTCGCGGGCGATCGAGCGGATCACCGCCATCTCATGGGTGATGAGAAGAATGGTCAGGCCGAGCTCGGCGTTGATGCGGGCCAGCAGATCGAGAATGGAGCGTGTCGTTTCCGGATCGAGCGCCGAGGTGGCTTCGTCCGAGAGCAGCACTTTGGGCTGCGTCGCAAKAGCGCGCGCGATGCCGACCCGCTGCTTCTGGCCGCCCGACAATTCGGAAGGGTAACGGTCGCGCTTGTCGGTAAGGCCGACGAGGGCGAGCAATTCATCGACCCGCGTGCGGATCGCAGCCTTGTCGTAACCGGCAACCTCGAGCGGAAGTGCGATGTTCTGCGCCGCCGTGCGGGACGACAGGAGATTGAAGTGCTGAAAGATCATGCCGATCGAACGGCGGGCATGACGGAGAAAATGTTCCGGCAGGCCCGAAATGTCCGCACCGTCGACGATGACGCGTCCCGATGTCGGCTTCTCGAGGCCGTTGACCAGTCGGATCAGGGTCGACTTTCCGGCGCCCGACCGTCCGATGACACCCAGAACCGAACCCTGCGGCAGTGTCAGGTCAATTCCTTCCAGCGCAGAAACAGGCGTACCRCTGCGGCCGGTATAGACCTTAGATACTTTTTCGAGGCGAACGATCGCTTCCGCCGGAACGAGGCGTTGCAGCGAGTGATCGGCGAAATATCCAAGGGGCGCGTTCATCTCATGTCTCTTTCGCAGTAGCGAAGAAATGGATAACTACGTTCTCTATGTCAACAGTTTTGTTCTTTAAATCGGATTTTATGTTCTTCAGAACGGTCTAGYCGGCTGAGAGACCCTTGCGGGGTGCCCTTCGATCCGCCACTCACGCAATTGCAGGAATTTGTCCTTGATCTTGCCACGAGGCTAGTTGATCGGCTCCCGATCATACGACTAAACAAGAGCACAACCCCGGGGGATTTCTCATGTTGACGGCCAGCCTCGCGGCGGCAATTGCCGGTCTCGGCCTGCTCGCCCTGCGCCTCGGTGCGGAAGTTCCGTTCTCGATCCTCGTTCCGGTGGCGATGCTCGGCATGGCTCTCGCGCTCGTCTTCGCGCGGACGATGCCGAAATTTCTCAAAGTCTTCATCGCCGTTCTGGCCGTCGCGGAGGCGTTTCTCGCCCTTCTGCTCGTCGCCCAGGGCCTGGGCGCCATCTCGGAGGATTGGAGCGGATACGTTCCACCTGCTTCGATGGCGATCGGCGCGACCATCTTCGCGTTTGTCATTTTCGGCGTTTCCCGAATTCCGGTGATCCGCACGATCATGACGATCGCGGATCGCTATTATGAATCGCGCGTCGCGAGCGTCATCCATATCCCGTTCCTCGGACC
>NZ_JBFUKD010000365.1:0-3711 GCF_056401005.1 Microvirga sp. P4_G7
GGCATGCAGATCGCTCCCCGTTTCGTCATCGACACGACGCGGCAAACCTACATGATCAGACGCGAAGGAGCGGAGATCGAGCTTGCACTCGACGAAGCGAAGATTTCCGTGGGTGCTCGGCGTGAACAATTCTGTGAAATCGAGCTCGAATTGAAGAGCGGCGAACCGGCAACGCTCTTTGCGCTCGCACGCGATTTGGCAATTGCCGTGCCCCTGCGCGTTTCGCTGACGGCGAAATCGGAGCGTGGTTACTCGCTCCTCGGACCTGCGGCCCTTTCGCCGGTGCGTGCCGAAGCAGTCGTGTTGAACGATTCACAGACGAGTGGCGACGCGTTCAAGACCATCGCGCGGTCCTGCCTGTCACAAATATTGCGCAATGAAACGGCCTTGCGGCGTACACGCGATCCCGAAGCCCTTCATCAACTTCGCGTCGGATTGCGGCGATTGCGAGCGGCTACCTCGCTTTTCAAGTCGATGCTCGACGACAAGGAGAGCCGTGCATTGCAAGAAGAGCATCGCTGGATCAGTCGACAGCTCGGTCGCGCCCGCGACCTCGATGTATTGACGCAGAATATACGAAAGGCAAAAGCCACCGACCCGGTCGTGAACGCTGTCGCCGCAGAGCACATCGAAGCGCTCCGCGTGGATGCTTACGATGCATTACTCGCGATGCTGTCTGGCCGACGCTTTGCGGACGGCCTCCTGCAAACCGCTGCTTGGATCGAGATCGGAGCTTGGCATCGCGCGAAGAAGCAGGCTCAGCCCGCCGAAACGCGCGCCGCCAAAGAGCTCGAACGACGCTGGAAGCGTATCCGCAAACGGAGCATGTCGTTCGCGGACCTCGATGCGGAAGGTCGACATGGATTGCGGATCGACATCAAGAAATTCAGGTACGGCACCGAATTCTTCGCGTCCCACTACGAGGATAAGGGCGCACGAAAGCGGCAACGTTCCATGCTCGCCTGTTGCGGCAAGTCGCAAGATGCGCTTGGCGACTTGAACGATCTTTCGATTGAAGCCATCGTGCGACCCCTTCTAGGAATTACCGAACCAGTCGACGACAAGCGCCGACGCAAGAGCGAGAAGAAGGCCACGAACGCTGCGCGAAAATTCTGCGCAATCGAACCGTTCTGGCGATGACACGAAAGGATACGCATGACAGACGGTCCCGATCCGAACACGCCGCATCCGCTCGCGGACCATCCTCGTGTCGGTTTTCTCAAGGCCTTTATCACGCAGCCGAATATCGAAGTCGGCGAATTCAGCTATTACGATGATCCGGACGGTCCGGAAAACTTCGTCGCGCGATGCGTCCTGCATCACTACGATTTCATCGGCGACAAGCTCGTCATCGGCAAGTTCTGTGCGATCGCGGGCGGCGTGACCTTCATCATGAATGGCGCCAATCACGCGATGACGGGCTTTTCCAGCTACCCGTTCAACATCTTCGGCCATGGATGGGAAGAAGGCTTCGATTGGCAGACCATCGCGGTGGGCCTCAAAGGCGACACCGTTATCGGCAACGACGTCTGGATCGGACACGAAGCGACGATCATGCCGGGCGTGGCCATTGGCGACGGCGCCATCATTGCTGCGAAGTCCGTCGTCACGTCTGATGTGCCTCCCTACGCCATTGTCGCGGGCAACCCCGCGCGGGTGTTGCGAACCCGGTTTCCGGATCCTGTGGTGGCCGACCTCCTCACGATCCGGTGGTGGGATTGGGACGTCGCCAAGATCTCGCGCAATCTCGCGGCGATCAGGGGCTCGGATTTAAGCGTCTTGAAGAAAGCGGCCTGAAACAGGATAAGGGAGCCATGACCGATACAGCTCCCGATCCATTCCTTGAAGCCGGCCGACTTTTGTTCGCCGGAGCAGCCGACTTCAAGTGGGCGGCGACCGCCCTGAACAACCTTCCTCCCATGAGCAAGGTCGAAATCGCCTTTGCGGGCCGCTCCAATGTGGGAAAATCGAGCCTGGTCAACGCCCTGACCGGCCGGAA
Source organism: Microvirga sp. P4_G7 (assembly GCF_056401005.1). Classification (NCBI taxonomy): domain Bacteria; kingdom Pseudomonadati; phylum Pseudomonadota; class Alphaproteobacteria; order Hyphomicrobiales; family Methylobacteriaceae; genus Microvirga; species Microvirga sp. P4_G7. The sequence goes on from NZ_JBFUKD010000365.1 coordinate 2,000, forward strand.
CACGCTGGCGCGGACGTCCCACACCCCTGGGCGGACGCAGCAGCTCAACTTTTTCGACATCGGCAGCCGGTTCCAGCTCGTCGACATGCCTGGCTACGGCTACGCGGCGGTGGAGAAGCAGAAGGTTGAGGCGTGGACCAAGCTCATCCACGATTATCTGCGGGGCCGGGCGAGCCTCGCCCGGGTTTATGTGCTGATCGATTCCCGCCMTGGCATCAAGGCCGCGGACGAGGTCGTGCTGGCGACGCTCGACAGCGCAGCGGTGTCCTACCAGATCGTCCTGACCAAGGCGGACGAATTGAAGAAGGGCGAGATCGAGAAGTGCATCGCCGACACGGCGACCAAGATCGCCAAGCGGGCGGCAGCCTTTCCCGAGATCATGCCGACATCGAGCCGGACGGGCGGAGGCATTCCCGAACTTCGCGCAAACATCGCAAAGCTCCTGTCGGAACGAGGCGAGCGATGATCGTCGCCGATCGCCTGCTCGTTCTCTCTGCGGCTCTCGCGGGCCTGTTCGGCGTCGGCCTGTCGGCGGCCGCGGCCCACGTGACCGGCAGCGGCAGCCTAGAAACGGCGGCCCAATTCCTTCTGTTTCACGCCCCGGCCCTCATTGCGCTAGTCGCATTGTCGAAGACGGACGCGCTTCAGCCGAACCTGGCGCGGCTCGCAGGCTTCGTTTTGGTCATCGGACTCATTCTGTTCAGCGGCGACCTCGCCCGCCGAGCGCTCGCCGGTGTCGCTCTCGCCCCCATGGCGGCGCCCACCGGAGGCGTCCTCCTGATGGTGGGATGGGCTCTGATCGGCGTATCCGGGCTTTTTGGCCGCCGCGCTTGAAGTCTGCCAGTTTTCACGGCCGCCCGGCTCGGTTAGAACGCTCGTGCAGTATCTTCCGAAGCGTCCGCGGTTCGGCGGAGAATCACACTAAAACTCAACCGATCGGAGCGTAATCGCACGCCAAGCCTGCAGATCATGAAGCCTGCAGTTTATGCTGTCAGCGATCGCTCGATTTCCGTAGCCGGAGCCGTCCATGTCCGACCCGTCTTCCCTGGCCGACCAGCTTCCCAACGTGCATGTGCGCGCCGAAGTCCTCGTCCAGGCCCTGCCTCACATGCAGCGCTATGACCAACAGGTCGTCGTGATCAAGTACGGCGGCCACGCCATGGGCGACCGCGCAGCGGCGGAGGATTTCGCCGAGGACGTCGTCCTGCTCGAGCAATCCGGCATCAAGCCTATCGTCGTCCACGGCGGCGGCCCGCAGATCGGCAGAATGCTCGACAAGCTCGGCATCAAATCCGAGTTCAAGGCCGGGTTGCGGGTGACCGACGCGGCGACGGTCGAGATCGTCGAGATGGTCCTCGCCGGATCGATCAACAAGCAGATCGTCGGCTGGATCGGAGCGGAGGGCGGCAAGGCCGTCGGTCTCTGCGGCAAGGACGGCAACATGGTCACCGCCCGCAAGGTGACCCGCACCACGGTTGATCCGGATTCGAACATCGAAAAGGTGGTCGACCTCGGTTTCGTTGGGGAACCGGAGCATGTGAACCGGGCCGTTCTCGATCAGGTTCTGAGCGCCGAGCTCATCCCGGTTCTGGCGCCGGTTGCCGTCGGCCAAGATGGGGAAACCTACAACGTCAATGCGGACACCTTCGCAGGTGCCATTGCCGGCGCCATGCAATCGAAGCGGCTGCTGCTGCTCACCGACGTGCCTGGGG
>NZ_JBFUKD010000366.1:0-3708 GCF_056401005.1 Microvirga sp. P4_G7
GCCGTCCACCGGGCACGATCTGCCAGAGGCCTACAGCGTCGTAAGGTAGTTCGTTCGCCACCTGTTTGACGTACTCGCTCAAGGGCTCACCGGAACGTCTGTCGCGGGGTTCTTCACTCATAACGATCCAACGTTGCAATATCCAATCTGTTTATGGAACAAATAGAGAACATTGTCAAGTCTGGGATCGGGATCTCGGCAGGGGAGGTCGGCCGGGCAGGTCGGCCGGATTGGTTCAGGCGTCGTCGCCGCTCAGCACTTTGCCCTGCACCTTGAACAGGGCGGCGATGGCGTTGGCGACGCGCTTCACATTGGCACGGTTGCGGCTTCGTTGGTGCGTGAGGAGAAAGACGTCCTCGACCAGATCCGGGTGAGGCGGGGCGACGCGCACGAGATCGGGATCGGTGTCCCCGAGCCAACACGGCAGGACGGCGGCGCCGAGGCCGGCCTTGGCGGCCTGGTAGCGAATCGGCATATCGCCGATGCGGGCGGCGATGGTGAGGCCTTGCGCGAATTCGGTCGCGTAAGCGGCCTGCAGCGACAGAGCCGGATCTTCGGTCGGGATGATCATCGCCTCCGGTTCGGGCGAGATGCTGTAGATCGCGAAGGCGATGACGCCGATCTTGCGGGCGACGAGCGCTTCGTCCGCCTCCGGCAAGCGCCGCATGCGCAAAGCGATATCCGCCTCGCCGATGGCGAGATCGAGACGGCGGCGCGTCGGGATGTACGAGATTTCCGTCGGGGCCGCCGCTCGGGCGAGATCGGCCGCGTGGGATGACAGGAACATCGTGGCGGAGGCGGTTGCGGTGACGCGCACCGGCGCCTCCGGATCGGGCCGATAGGCCGCAGCGGTTTTCGGCACGGCGCCGGCCGCTTCGGCCATCGGGGAGGCGGCTTCGAGGATCGCCCTGCCGGCCTCGGTGAGATCGAGCCGGTTGGGGCCGCGCTGGAACAGCACGACGCCGAGCGCTTCTTCGAGCGCACGAATGCGCCGCGCGATGGTGGGTTGGCTTTGTCCGAGGGATTTCCCGGCTCCGTTCATCGATCCATGAGCCACCACGGCCAGGAAGATCTTGAGATCGTCCCAGGACGGGTCGGCCGCGGAGAACCCGGAAGCGTCGACAACAGAAGGAGCCATGAAACGATGCTAAAACTCTTCGGGCGGATCGGCATAGGGGCCTCGGGCGCTAAGGGCGAATTGTGCCCCCCTAATTCGCCTGAAGCGCCTGGCGACGCAGCCCGCCAACTTCACGCCGCTACCCCACGCTCTTGAGCATGTTCCTCGTTGTTGCCGAGCTGTTGGCCGATCGTTCACGTTACTTACTTTACGTAAGGTGACCTATGTGAACAGAGAGGGATCGGCGGGCCGCGGCGACGAGATCGCGGCCCGTAAAAGGCGAGAAAGCAAGGGCGAAACGCAAGCGCGAGAATCAAACGATTCTCTGTCAGGCGGCGAGATCCGCTCTGACCTTGGCGCGGAAATCGTCGATGGAGACGAGGCGGCCCTCGCGTTCCACATGCCAGAAGGTCCAGCCGTTGCAGGCCGGAAGCCCCTGCACCAAGGAGCCGACTTTGTGGATCGAGCCGATGATGGCGCCGAGTGACAGGGTGCCGTCGGCGCGGATCGTCGCCGAATAGCGGCGGCGTTCATCGACCATCACCTCGCCTGGCCGCACATGCCCCCCTTCGATGAGCGACAGGAACGGCACGCGCATCTCGGCACGCTTTTCAGGCGGCGCGGCGATGGAGACATCGGAGAGAGGGATCGCCGCATCGATGCGTGCGCGAGCCGCCTTGGCGTAGGTCGGATCCCGCTCGAGGCCGATGAAATGACGTCCGAGTTTCTTCGCCACGGCGCCGGTGGTGCCGCTGCCGAAGAAAGGATCGAGCACCACGTCGCCCGGGTTCGACGAGGACAGCAGGATACGGGCGAGCAGCGCTTCCGGCTTTTGCGTCGGATGCACCTTGCGGCCGTTCTCGTCCTTCAAGCGCTCCTCGCCCGTGCAGAGCGGGATGAACCAGTCGGAGCGCATCTGAAAATCTTCGTTGCCGGCCTTCAGCGCTTCGTAGTGGAAGGTGTAGCTTTTCGCTTCCGCGCTTTTCGACGCCCAGATCATGGTCTCGTGCGCGTTGGTGAAGCGACGACCGCGGAAGTTCGGCATCGGGTTGGCCTTGCGCCAGACGATGTCGTTCAGGAGCCAGAAGTTCAGATCCTGCAACGCGGATCCGACGCGGAAGATGTTGTGATAGGAGCCGATCACCCACAACGTCGCGTTCTTCTTCATCACGCGGCGTACGCCGAGAAGCCAAGCGCGGGTGAAGGCGTCGTATTCGGAAAAGCTCGCGAACTTGTCCCAATCATCGTCGACCGCGTCCACAAGCGAGTGGTCCGGGCGCGTCAGGGTTTGTTCGAGCTGAAGATTATAGGGCGGGTCGGCGAAGACCACGTCCACGCTCTCGGGCGGCAGCTTCGCCAGATTGGCGATGCAGTCGCCCAGGAGAATCTGGTCGATGGGAAGGGAGGGCGAGACGGAAAGGGGGCTCTTGAGCCCCGTCCGAGGCGCCGGCGCGGTCCGCCCGGTACGCGAGACACTGATCCGGGAGGTGGCGCCGGCAGCCCCGGTACGCGAGGTACCCATGGGTGTTCACCGGTTACGCAACTGACAATCCGGATCATGGCTCGTTAGGGTAAAGATGAGGTTTCCAGCTGAGAAAAAATGCGTCTTATTTTGGGTCGGCAAATCTTTCCTACCCATTGTTTTTATTGAGTTTTTATCTTAACGGGCGTTAAGGTCGGTTACAGATCCAGTAACCCTTGGCGCAACGGCGAAAAACTCAGCCGATGAAACGGGCAAGGCCCGGCGCTGGCGAGTGCCGAAAGATGAGCCTTCGTGCTGTAGCCGGCATTGGTGTGGAACCCGTAGACCGGATAGATCGCGCCGAGACGCGCCATCAACCGGTCGCGCACCACTTTGGCGACGATCGATGCCGCCGCGATCGAGGCGACGAGGCCGTCGCCGCCGATGATCGTCTCGACCCGACAGGGCAGCTTCGGCGGATCGTTGCCGTCGACGAGGGCGAGATCCGGCTTGCATGGGAGAGCGGCCAGCGCCCGGCACATGGCGAGCAGAGACGCTTGCCGGATATTGATGGTGTCGATCTCGTCGTGGGAAATCGAGGCGATCCCCACTTCGGCTTTCGCCAGGATTTCCCCAAAGAGCGCTTCGCGCGCATCGGCGCTCAGCACTTTCGAATCCGCCAATCCCTTCGGCACCGCCTTCGGATCGAGAACGACGGCGGCCGACACGACCGGTCCCGCCAGAGGCCCACGACCGACTTCGTCGAGCCCTGCGATACAGCGATGTCCCGCCGCATAGAGGGCGCGCTCCCGCTTGAACCGCAGGCCATTGGTCGAGGTTTGGCGAATCACGATCGTCATTCCCCAAACCAAAGCGCCAACGTGAACGATTGTCACCTCGGAAGATGGAGGCGGCCCGCGGTTTCCGTTACGTGCTATTGTCAAGCGAGGTCTGGGACACCAATATCGGACTTTGGATGGGAGTTGAGAAATGGCGTGGCTCAAGAAAGATGCGAGCCTTATTCACGGTCGGACGCCAGACGCCAAAAGCTGGATCCGCCGGGATTCGAACGATCGCGTCGCCGACGCTAGCTCGCAAGGTGTAGTTACCACACGCGACTATCCTGGGA
>NZ_JBFUKD010000367.1:0-3704 GCF_056401005.1 Microvirga sp. P4_G7
CGTCTGGGCGTCCCGATGACGGTGACGGAGCAATACCCGAAGGGTCTGGGGCCAACAATGGCATCGGTCTCTCACGGCCTGCCGCCCGACGCCGCCGTTTTGCCGAAGATGACGTTCTCCGCGGCGTCGGATGCCGCCATCGCCGGGCGCATCGACAATCTGCGCGACGGGGGCCGCAACCAGGTCGTCCTATGCGGCGCGGAAGCTCACGTTTGCGTCCTGCAGAGTGCGCTCGGCTTCATGGCCAAAGGCGCCGACATCTTCGTCGCCGGAGATGCGGTGTCGAGCCGCTCGGCCCATTCGGTCGAGGCTGCCCGCGCAAGAATGCTTCAGGCCGGGGTTCGGTGGGTGACGACTGAAATGATCGTCTTCGAATGGCTGGAACGCGCGGGCACCGAGCATTTCAAGGCGCTGTCCGCGCTGATCAAATAGAGGCGTTGTCCTCGCCGCCAGACGCAATGAACGCCTTGAGCTCGTCGAGCGAGCCGAAACGGAACTCGCCTTGGGGAGTTTTCGCTTCGATCGAACCGTCGGAGAACATCACATAGGTGTTGTCGCCTGAATTATAGGTCCCGATCACGCTCGGGGGTTGTGGCGCCGGTTCCGGCTCGATGGCCTCGATCGTTTCCTCGACAGATTCGTCTGCGCCCTCGTTCAAGGGCTCGATGCGATAATCCGTCTCCGGATCTTCCTCGGGAAGCATCGGCTCGGCCAGTTCTCTTTCGCGAGCGGCCAGTGCGCCGAGATCGGAACCTTCTTCCGTGTAGGCCGCCGAAAAGGTCTCACGGCGCTCTATGAGAAAATCGGGAATCCGCACGTCGGGCGCTTCCTCGCGATCCCGGGGTTCTTCACGCGCGAACCCCTCTTCCCGCGCAAACTCGTCTTCGAAATCGTCGAGCGAAATCGGCGGCGCCTCGCGCGGTTCGTCGCGCAGCTCCTCGGTCGTCTCGCGCGAGCTCGCGTCCTCGTCGGCTGTTCCGAACAAGGGCAGATCCGGTTGAAGGAAGTCGATCGGGCGCTGGTCGCCGGACGTGTCGGCCAATCCCGCCGCCGCGACGCCTGCTGCTACCGCGGCCGTGCCCGTGGCAAGGCCTGGAGCAATCGAGGGCTGAGTCTCTCCAAGGGAGGATTGCGTCACACGTCGCGCCATGGCGAGCGTCTCGCGCAGGGCTGCGATGTCTTTCCGGATGCCCGAGAGGCGCCAAACGATCGCGGTAAGCCCGAGAAGAAGAACGCCGCTGGCGGCCGAGACGCTGCCGGCAACGGCCGTCGTCCATCCGCGTTCGAGGAGGACGTCTTCCCAGCCCAAGAGGAAAGTGAACAGGCCGCCCACGATCATCGCAAGAGCCAGGGCGAAAAGCGCGATGACCATATCGTCTCCGTTACGCAACACTTGGAACGCGGAATGTTCCGCAAGACCCGTTTTTATAAGGCATAGGTCACCTCAAGAAAAGCTTGCCCCGGAAAAAGTCTCAAGCTTGGCCGTTGCCCTATGGCAGGGAGCGCTTTAACTAACGTCCCTGACCGCTCGAACCTCAAGGAGGCTTTCATGTCGTTTACCCTTCCCGAACTGCCCTATGCCTACGATGCGCTGCAGCCCTACATGTCGCGCGAGACCTTGGAGTTCCATCACGACAAGCATCACGCTGCTTACGTGACCAACGGCAACAACCTGCTCAAGGGCACGGAGTTCGAAGGCAAGAGCCTCGAGGAGATCGTCAAAGGCTCTTACGGCAAGAATCCCGGCCTCTTCAACAATGCCGGCCAGCATTACAACCATCTTCACTTCTGGAAGTGGTTGAAGCCGAATGGCGGCGGGTCGATTCCGGGCAAGCTCGAGAAGAAGATCATCGAGGATCTCGGCTCCGTCGAAAAGGCGAAGGAAGATTTCATCCAGGCCGGCGTGACGCAATTCGGCTCCGGCTGGAGCTGGCTCGCGGTCAAGGATGGAAAGATCATCGTCGCCAAAACCCCCAACGGCGAAAGCCCGCTGATTCACGGCGCGACACCGATCCTCGGCGTCGACGTGTGGGAACACTCCTACTACATCGACTACCGCAATCGCCGCCCGGACTACCTCAAGGCCTTCGTCGACAACCTGGTGAACTGGGAATACGTCGCGGAGCTCTACGAGGCGGCATCGCGCTGATTGGACTCAGGCTACGGGGCTCTTCGGAGCCCCGTACGCGTCTCGCCCAGCCCGTTCGGGCATAGGGACAAGCACGAGATGCTTTTCTTCACACAGGTGAAGAAAGGCGTCGGACGAGAGAAATGCCAGCTCCGCCGCCCGGCTTTCCAGGATTGGATCCAGCGAGCGCAGCTCTTCATCGACATGACCCGGATGGCACATGACGACCGGGCTTGGCCCCAGGCCACGGAAAGCTCGCCGCAAGACAGTCGGCGCATCCGTCTGGGGTTCCAACGGGCTGAAGCCCGAAAACCCTTCGTTCACGCCATAGCCTGCCGCGCGCACCAACTTGCCAAAACCGACGGCGAGACTGCGCACCACGATAGCTTTCCGCGTCGCCATTCGACGATCGAGAATGGACAGAAGCGTATCGGACGGGTCACGCAACCAAAGGTGAGGCCCGTACCCTTTTGCCTTGAGAGCCTCGATCAATTCTTGCCTGATGCCCGGCAACACGTGCACGTGCTGATGGCCGTCCACGAAATCCGGCGGAGCGCCGAGGGCATCCTCGAATGCCGCGAGCTGGCGATCGATCTCATCGCGGACCTCGGGAGCAGGCAGCCGACCCGAGAACGCCTGCCGCAGCAAGGGTCCCAGCTGCGGGAACGCGCCATTCGGCGCCAGTGCCGGCATAGCGCCAAGCGGCTTCCCCGTCGTGAGGTTGAGGTGAAGCCCGGTACCGATCCTGTCTCGGTAAACCCTCAGTGCCGGCGCGTTTCGCCTCCATCCGGGCATGTTGGACATCACGCCGGTGGCGGAGATCCGACCGAGGGCCGCGAGCTCCAGGATGCCTTGGCTCACCCCGTCCGAAAGGCCGAAATCGTCGGCGCAGAGGACGACCGGACGGGGAAAACGCATCGTGGGCTCCAAAATCGGCTTTGCCGCAGCCTACCCCCCTTGAGTGGGAGGGCAAACTCGGGTCTCAATGCCCGCGCTCGGGGGCGATCGGCAAGACGAAATCGGCATTTCGCCGGATCCACCCCCAAACGTCGTCAACTAGCGCGTGGTCGTCTCGTCCGGACCGGATCATGCCTTCGTCAAAGGATCACCGCGTGGCGTCGCCGCAGATCAGCGTCATTATCCCGGTTCACAACGAGAGTGCGAATATCGGTCCCCTCTGCGAGGCGCTGGTCCCGGTGCTCGAACAAGTGTCTCCGCTTTGGGAGATCCTGTTCATCGACGACGGCAGCCGGGACGAAACGCTGGCCCGGATCAAGGATCATGCCCGCGACGAGTCTCGGATAGGAGCGATCTCCTTCAGTCGCAACTTCGGCAAGGAGATCGCCATCGCGGCCGGCCTCGATCACGCCCGTGGCGAGGCCGTGGTCATCATGGACGCGGACCTCCAGCACCCGCCCGAAATGATCACGTCGTTCGTCGAGCGATGGCGCGAAGGCTTCCTCATGGTCTACGGCCAGCGCACGGATCGTTCGGACGAGACCCGCATCAAACGCGGCTTCGCCCACCTGTTCTATCGGTTGTTCGCCAAGTTCGGCGAGGTTCACCTTCCCGAAGG
>NZ_JBFUKD010000368.1:0-3692 GCF_056401005.1 Microvirga sp. P4_G7
ATTCCGTGTTGGTGTAGAACACGAACCCGTTCTCGTCGGCGCCCTTCAGCAAGACCATGCGAACGTTCGGCAATCCGCTCTCGTCCACCGTGGCGAGCGCCATGGCGTTGGCGTCCTCGGGCTCGGACCGCTTCGCTTCGTTCAGCCAGGTGGCGAACAAGGCGAACGGCTCGGACGTTTCAGTGAAGTCACCGCTTGTTAACGGGTTGGAGTCTTTAACAGAGGGTGTGTCTTTAGCGTTCATGGAGTGCCGCAGCGTGAGTTTTTCGGGTGAGCGCCGTTATAGTTCAGACGCTCGTCGTGGCGAAATCCTGCGGATTCTTGCCGCTGGTGTCATCGCTCTTACCACCAGCGCCTGCAGCTTGTCCTACTCCTTTGTGTCGCTCGACATCGACGAACCGGAGACGACCGCCTCGATAGCCGTCGCGCCCCCGACCCTCGCGCCCGATCTCGACGAGGAGGATTGGCGGCGCGCCAAGGCCGCCCTCGCCGTCGCCCTGGACCCGCAGGGGCCCGGCACTCTGGTGTCCTGGGACAACCCCGATACGGCGAGAAGGGGCAGCTTTACGGCCTCCTCGCAGCCTTTCGTGAGGGACGACGAGATCTGTCGCTCGTTCTCGGCGCAAGTGAGCGGGCCGGCAAGCCACGCCCTGAAGGGGACGGCATGCCGTCCGTCCGGTGGCGAGTGGACCCTCAAAGAGGTCAAAACCGACAAGTTGCCGAAGAAAGCTTAGCAACGGCTCGGGTGCGCAAAAGGCGTTGCAAAGACGCAACACTTTGCCCATATGGACGTTGAAGCCGATGGGCTTTTGCCCAAATCCAGGCCAACGGACAAATCATTGATGCGCAACCCCTACGACATCCTCGGCGTGCCGCGGACTGCAAGCGCGGCGGAGATCAAGAAGGCGTTTCGCAAGCTCGCGAAGACGCATCATCCCGATCGCAACGCCGACGACCCCAAAGCCAAGGACAAGTTCGCCGAACTGAACTCCGCCTATGAGATATTGGGCGATACGGACAAGCGTGGCCAGTTCGATCGCGGCGAAATCGACGCCGAGGGCAAGCCCCGCTTCCAGGGTTTCGAGGGATTCAGCGGCGGCAATGCCCGACCCGAGGATTTCGCAGGCTTTGGTTTCAACGCAGGCGGCTCGCCGTTCGGCCGTGGTCGGCGTGCCCGGAGCCCGGAGCCGGGCGATGATATCTTCTCCCAATTGTTCGGCGATGCGTTCCGCGCGGGCGGCCAGAACCAGCAGCGCAAGGCTCAGCCACGCAAGGGCGAAGACGTGGCCGCGACCTTGACGGTCTCCCTCGAGGACGTGGCGAGCGAGGCCAAGAAGCGCATCACCCTCCCCACCGGGCGCGATGTCGACGTCGTCATCCCGAAAGGCGTCTCCGACGGCCAGACGATCCGGCTGAGGGGATTGGGCTATTCGCTCCCCGGCGTCGAGCCGGGCGATGCCATGCTGACAATTCGGATCGCGCCCCACAGCCGGTTCACGATCGAGGACTCCAACCTCCGCCTTCGGTTGCCGATCGAAATCGACGAGGCGGTGCTCGGCGGCTCGATCCGTGTTCCGACCCTGACCGGCGCGGTCGACATGACCATTCCGCCGATGACCAATTCAGGCCGCACCTTCAGGCTGCGCGGCAAGGGGCTTCCCGGGAAAAGCGGCAACGGAGACCTTCTGGTGACCGCCGAGATCAAGCTGCCGGAAACCGCGGACGAGGATCTCGTGGAATACGCCCGCAAGCGGCGGTCGGCCAAAGCCGACTAGGATCATATTCTTTTCCTTGGAGGAATGGCCAGGATGTCAGGGAGTCTCTTCCCCCTGGCTGCCACCTCAGTTAAAGAAGCCCTCTTTCTAAGGTTTCTAGCGACGATTTGGGTGAACACATGGCGGAGACAACGGCGCCCGGAATTCTAGCCGGCAAGCGCGGCTTGATCATGGGGGTTGCTAACAACCGCTCCATCGCCTGGGGTATCGCGCAGGCCGCGCGCAGGCACGGAGCGGAGCTCGCCTTCACCTATCAAGGGGATGCCCTCAAGAAGCGTGTCGAACCTCTCGCCAAGGAGCTCGATGCCATCGTCGTCGGCCATTGCGACGTGACGGACGGTGCGAGCATCGACGCTGTCTTCGACGAGTTGAAGCGCGCATGGGGCACGATCGACTTCGTCGTCCATTGCATCGCCTTCTCGGACAAGGACGAGCTGACGGGCCGCTACGTCGACACGACCGAGGGCAATTTCAACCGTTCGCTCAACATTTCCTGCTATTCGTTCACGGCGATCGCCCAGCGCGCCGAGAAGTTGATGCCGGACGGCGGCGCATTGCTGACGCTGACCTATTACGGCGCTGAAAAGTGGATGCCGCACTACAACGTCATGGGTGTCGCGAAGGCGGCTCTGGAGGCCTCGGTGCGCTACATGGCGGCCGATCTCGGACCGAAGAACATCCGCGTCAACGCCATCTCGGCCGGGCCCATCAAGACGCTGGCCGCGTCGGGCATCGGCGACTTCCGCTACATTCTCAAGTGGAACGAGTACAATTCGCCGCTTCGCCGGACKGTGACGACGGACGAGGTCGGTGAGACGGCGGCCTATCTCGTGTCCAACATGTCGAGCGGCGTGACAGGCGAAATTCTGCATGTCGACGCGGGTTATCACGTGGTCGGTATGAAGAACCCCGAGGCTCCCGACATGTCGTTGGACAAAGAAGGCGCGTGAAGACGCAACGACGTCCGGTGATCTATTTCGTCCGCCACGGTGAGACGGACTGGAACCTCGAAGGTCGGCTCCAGGGTCAGAAGGACATACCGCTCAACGATTTCGGACGCGTGCAGGCCGAAGAGGCCGGACGCCGGCTGCAATCGCTGACAGCGCATCCCGAAGATCTCGACTACGTCGCGAGCCCCATGGTGCGTACGCGCGAGACCATGGAGATCATGCGGGAGGCCATGGGCCTGCATCCGCCGTACTATCGACTCGACGAGCGTCTCGTGGAGCTCACCTTCGGCGAGTGGGAAGGCCTGACCTGGAAAGAGGTCAGAGCCAAGGAGCCGCAGGCAGCGGCCGCTCGCGAACGCGACAAGTGGGGCTACGCGCCTCCGGGCGGTGGGGAGAGCTACGCCATGCTCACCGACCGTGTCAGGCCTATCCTCGACGACATCACCCGCGACACCGTCATCGTCGCCCACGGTGGCGTCGCCAGGGCATTTCTGGCCATTGCCTGCAGCATCCACCCCCGCCACGCCGCCATCATGGACATCTGGCAGGGCAGGGTCCTGGTATTGGAAGGCCGCTCGTATCGCTGGGAGTAAGCGCTCCGGTTTTCAGGGTTGAAGCGAGTAGGAAAAAGTGCTTCATCAGAAATGATATTCCGTTTCTGGGGGTGCGTGATGGGCTACGGCAGAATCCTCTTCGCGGGCGTGGGGCTGGCCATGCTGGCCTGTCCGGCGCAGGCCGACACCCTCGAGCGCACGGTCAAGGCGAACAGCCGATCGGCGCTGGGCGGTTTCCTGGGTTACGAAGTCGACACCTGCTATCCGTCGCAAATCCCGGCCGKCAAAGTTCGGCAAGCGCCCGTCAACGGAACGCTGCAGATCGTCCCACACGAACAGAATCTCGGGAAGGAGAGCCGCTGCCCGGGCACCAAGGTTCGCGGGTTGGCCTACATCTACACGCCGAAGAAGGG
>NZ_JBFUKD010000369.1:0-3688 GCF_056401005.1 Microvirga sp. P4_G7
CATCGATACCGCGTCCGGGAAGCGGGTTCTCGTGATCAATGTCATGGGCAGGCTCTACATGGACGCCCTCGACGACCCGTTCGCTGCGGTCGACCGCGAGATCGAGGCCTGCCCCCTAAGCCAGGTGGCGGATGCCATCATCGTCGATATCCACGCGGAGGCGACGAGCGAGAAGGAGGCCATGGGGCACCATCTCGATGGGCGCGTCACGCTCGTCGTCGGCACCCATACCCACGTACCGACCGCCGACCATCGCGTTCTCGCCGGCGGTACCGCTTACATGACGGATGCGGGCATGTGCGGCGACTATGATTCGGTGCTCGGCATGCAGAAGGAAGAATCCATCCGGCGATTCCTTCAGAAGACCCCTGGCCCCCGCATGGAGCCCGGCCTCGGCGAAGGCACCTTGTCGGGCATCGCGATCGAAACGGACGATCGTACTGGTCTCGCCATCCGCTGCGCCGCCGTCCGCCTGGGACCCCATCTCGAGGAATCCTGGCCGCGTTTCTGGGACTGACAGCGGAAACCTCTTGGCGTCGGACCCCGGCATAGCCATGTTCACCGCCACGGAGGTGGTGGTGGATATCGAACGTAAACTGGACGGCGATCTCGAGAATGGGCGTCTGCTGCGCCCTGACGAGCACAAGAGCGTCTCCGACGTGCTGCGGGCGGTGGTCAATACCGCCCAGGGCGAAACGATCACCATCGGCGAGATCATCGAGGCCTTCGGCGAACGGGCGTTCGGCTTCGTCCTGATCCTGTTCAGTTTGCCGAATTGCGTGCCGGCGCCGCCGGGCATCGCCGGCATCGTGGGAACGCCGGTCCTCATCTTCAGCATTCAGATGATGCTTGGTCACAAGCATCCGTGGCTGCCGCGCTTTATCCTCAATCGCTCGGTCTCGGTCTCCAAGTTCAAGGCGATCATCGATGCCGCCGAGCCGAAATTGAAGAAGCTCGAGAGTTTCTGCAAACCCCGGCTGACCCGTCTTTTCAGCGTCCTTGGCGACCGGTTTGTGGGATTGTTCGCGTTCCTGGTCGCGCTTTCCGTGCTCATTCCGTTTCCCGGAACCAACTTTCCGCCGTCCATCGCGCTCGTCATCGCCTCCATCGCGGTGATCGAGGAGGACGGCTATCTCCTGATCATCGGCTATCTCATCGGCTTTGCCGGTCTCGCCTACACCGCGACCATTCTCGGGGCGTCGTATCACCTGATCCGGGCCGGCTTGACCGCGTGGTTCGGCATTTGAGGGCTTTCCCTCGGACGCAACACCGTTTTATAAGCCGGCAAGAGCCTTTTTGGTGCAGCTCGACAATCGGCGCGGCGTTCCGAAAGGGCAGATCCATCGCGAGCGGCATTCGRTCAGYGGATGCGGCTCCCATGTCAACACCCGCGGCCTGACGGGCGCTTGGACGCCAAGACGCTCTCGGTCGCGATCGCGGAGGCCCCCATGGCCGGACATTCTCAGTTCAAGAACATCATGCACCGCAAGGGCAAGGTGGACGCGGTGCGCTCGAAGGTTTTCTCGAAGCTCGCCCGCGAAATCACCGTCGCGGCCAAGATGGGCATGCCCGATCCCAACATGAACCCGCGCCTGCGTGCCGCCATCCTGGCTGCCCGGGCCGAAAACATGCCCAAGGACAACATTCAGCGCGCCGTCAACAAGGCGATCGGTGGCGAAGGCGAGAATTACGACGAGATCCGCTACGAGGGCTACGGCCCCGGCGGCGCGGCCATCATCGTCGAGGCGATGACCGACAACCGCAACCGGACTGCGTCCGACATCCGGTCCTCCTTCACCAAGAGCGGCGGCAACCTCGCTGAGACCGGCGCGGTCTCCTTCATGTTCGATCACGTCGGCCTCGTCGCCTTCGGTCCCGAAGTCGGGGACGCCGACGCGGTGCTCGAAGCCGCTATCGATGCCGGTGCGGAAGACGTCGTATCGACCGAGCATGGCCACGAGATCTATTGCGAGCAGACGTCGCTCAACGAGGTGACGAAGGCGCTGGAAGAAAAATTCGGAGAACCGAAGGCGTCGAAGCTCGTCTGGAAAGCCCAGACACCGGTCCCCGTCGACGACGAAGCCGGCGAAAAGCTGTTGAAGCTGATGGAAACCCTCGAAGAGCACGACGACGTGCAGAACGTCTACGGCAATTTCGAATTGTCCGAGGCGCTCATGCAGAAGTTGGCCGAGTAGCGGGCCCTCCGTTCCTCCCTGTTTTGGGAGGGTCTGGAATGAAGCGTCTGTTGTATTTGAGGATCGGGGACAAAGACGCATGGAAAGCATTCGCATCCTCGGTCTCGATCCCGGCCTGCGCAACACCGGGTGGGGCATCATCACGATCGRGGGGACGAAGCTTTCGTTCATCGCTTGCGGCGTCGTCACGTCGGACGGCGACCTCGCGCTCGCGTTGCGTCTCAAGCAATTGCACGACAAGCTCACCGAAGTCGTCGCGGCCTGGACGCCGGACGAGGTCGCCGTCGAGGAGACCTTCGTCAACAAGGATGCGCAGGCGACTCTCAAGCTCGGACAGGCACGGGCGATGTCCCTTCTCGTTCCGGCCCTGCATGGCCTTCCTGTGGCCGAATACGGCGCCAATCAGGTGAAGAAGACCGTCGTCGGCGCCGGCCATGCGGAAAAAGGCCAGGTCCTCGCCATGGTGAAGGTGCTGTTGCCGAAGGCCGACCCCAAAAAGGCCGACGCCGCCGATGCGCTCGCCATCGCCATCACCCACGCGCACCACCGCAAGGCGCGCGCTTTGGCCGCCCGCTATTAGGTGTTACACCGTGGCCGGTGAGGAGAGACTGATTTGATCGGCAAACTCAAAGGCATCATCGACGCCTACGGCGAGGATTTCGTGATCATCGACGTCCAGGGCGTCGGGTACGTGGTCCATTGCTCGTCACGCACGCTGCAGAATCTGCCGAAGGTCGGCGAGGCCGCTGCGCTCTCGATCGAAACCCATGTCCGCGAAGACATGATCCGCCTGTTCGGTTTCCGCTCCGACGCGGAGCGCGAGTGGTTCAAGTTGTTGCAGAGCGTGCAGGGCGTCGGAGCCAAGGTGGCGCTCGGAATCCTTTCGGTGCTCGATCCCGGCAGCCTCGCCACGGCGATCGGCACCAGTGACAAGGCGGCGGTAGCCCGCGGACCCGGTGTCGGGCCAAAACTCGCGCAGCGCATCGTCTCCGAATTGAAGGACAAGGTACCAGCCTTCTCGGGCGTCGACCCGGCGCTGATCCGGCTCTCGGATTCCGTCGAGGATCGAAGCGCGCCAGCCCCCGTCACCGATGCGGTCTCCGCCCTGATCAACCTCGGCTATCCCCAAGCCCAGGCCTCCGCGGCCATTGCAGCGGCGCTCAAACAAGCCGGCGAGGCGCCGGAGGCCAAGACTCTGATCCGGCTGGGCTTGCGAGAACTGGCGCGCTAAAAGGCCCTCATCTTCGGACGGCCGGCCGCATTGAAAGTACGATCGATCTCTTGGAAAGCATGAATCCTTTGGAAAGCATGATTCGTTGACCCAATCCCGAGGACTTCTCACTCCCGAAAAGCGCGAGGACGACATCGAGACCTCGCTGCGTCCGTTGGCGCTCGACGATTTCACGGGACAGAAGGCGGCGCGCGCAAATCTCCAGGTCTTCATCAACGCGGCGAAGTCGCGCGGCGACGCGCTCGATCACGTGCTGTTCGTC
>NZ_JBFUKD010000370.1:0-3684 GCF_056401005.1 Microvirga sp. P4_G7
ACTCATGACGGAGCTCCTGAGGATGCTTCGAACGGCGAGGCTGGCATCCTTATGTCTGGAAACGATCGCATCACCTCCGCTGCCCGAATGCACGCCGCGCGATGGTTCTCCTCGACGGAGACCAATGGCGGTTGCGCCGCGTCGCACGCGTCGATGCGAAACGAACACCGTGGCGCAAATCGACAGCCTGGCGGCAAGGCATTGGGMGATGGAAGATTGCCCGGGATGGTCGCCAATCTCGTCTCGCCTCGCGTCATGTCCGGCGTGCTGGCGAGCAATCCCTGCGTATAAGGATGGGCCGGCCGATCGAAGAGATCTTCCACCATCGCTTCTTCGGCGACGCGGCCTGCATACATCACCGCCACACGGTCGGCGAATTCCGCGATCACGCCCATGTTGTGCGTGATGATGACGACCGCCATGCCGAACTCTTTTTGCAGGTCGCGCAGAAGATCGAGAAGCTGCGCCTGGATCGTCACGTCGAGAGCCGTGGTCGGTTCATCGGCGAGAAGAAGCTTGGGCGAGCAGACGAGCGCCATGGCGATCATGACCCGCTGCCGCATACCGCCGGACAGGTGGTGAGGATAGTCATCGAGCCGCTTTCGCGCCGACGCGATCCCGACCCGTCCCAGCATTTCGATGGCTCGTTCGCGCGCAGCATGAAGTCCGCAGCGCTCATGACGGCGAATGGTTTCGACGATCTGATCGCCGATGCTGAAGACGGGGTTGAGCGACGACATCGGCTCCTGGAAGATCATCGCCATGGATCGTCCGCGCAGATCCTGCATCTCCTTGCGGCGAAGACTGAGCAGATCGCGTCCTTCAAATTCAATATGCCCTGCTACAACTTGGCCGGCTGCCGGCAACAATCCCATCGTCGCCAGCGCGGTGACGCTCTTGCCGGAGCCGCTCTCACCGACGATGCCGAGAACCTCACCGGCGGCGACATCGAAACTGACACCTTCGACAGCCTTCACTGCGCCGTCACCGGACCGAAAGGCGACGCTCAGATCGCGTACGGAAAGAAGTGGAGCGTTCATCAGCCATCAACCTTCAGGCGCGGATCGAGCACGTCACGCAGACCGTCACCGAGCAAGTTCAATCCAAGGACGGTCACGGCGATCGCAGCTCCCGGCACAACCGTGAGCCAGGCCGCCTCGCGGATATAACCGCGTCCGTCAGCAATCAGGATGCCCCAACTTGGCGTCGTCGGCGGCGCGCCGAGTCCCAAGAAGCTCAGAACCGCTTCAGAGAGAACGGCGTAGGCGAATACGAAACTGAGTTGGACGATGAGGGGCGTAAGGCAGTTCGGAAGAATGTGCTTCGTCAGGATTCGCCAGTTGTTGGCGCCACACGCCCGCGCCGCCTGAACATAATCGAGCTCCCGCACGACGAGGACGGATGCCCGCAAGACCCTTGCCGTGCGCGGAATGTAGACGACCGAGAGGGCGATGACGACGGTCAAGACCGATGGCCCCAAAGCGGCTGCGATGCCGATCGCCAACAATACGGCGGGAAAGGCCATGAGCGCGTCCGCCGCACGCATCAGCGCACCGTCCAAGCGCCTGTAATAGCCAGCCGCCGCGCCGAGCAAAACGCCGAAGACGGCATTCAGCACAACGACCCATAGTCCGATTTCGAGACTGAGGCGTCCGCCATAGAGCGTTCGGCTGACCATGTCGCGACCTAGATTGTCCGTCCCGAAGGGGAATGCCCAGGACGGCGGTTGAAATCGGAAACGGATCGCCATTTTGTTCGGATCGCTCGGCGACATCAAAGGCGCGAGGAACGAGACGATCACGACCAATCCGAATAGAATGCTGCCGGTCATGAACGCGCGATTGCGCAGCAGCTTTCTGATGGTGGGATGCCGCATAACGCCGGATGCCCAGCCCGTCTTTTCCATTGGTTTGGCGTCACTCACGGCCATCGACACGCACCCTTGGATCGAAGAAGCCGTAGAGGAGATCCACCACGAGGTTCAGCAGCATGAGCGCTGCGGCGACGCACAACAATCCGCCTTGAATCATCGGGTAGTCGCGGCGCAAGATCGCATTGCCGAGAAGCGAGCCGATGCCGGGAACGCTGAAGATCGTCTCGACAATGATCGAGCCGGACAGAAGGACGGACAGGATCAGACCCAGAACCGTCGTGATCGGGATCATCGCGTTGGCGAGGGCATGCTTGCAGACGACGACCGTCTCGGACAGGCCCTTCGAACGCGCCGTGCGGATATAATCCTGGTTCAAGATATCGAGCATCGTCGAGCGCGTGATGCGCGTTAGAAGTCCGGTCTGCAGCATCGCAAGCGAGAAGGCCGGCAACGTCGCCGTGCGCATGAAGCCAACCGGGTCGAGGAGCGGATCTTCGTAGCCGCCGGTCGGAAGCCAGCCGAGATGGACGGAGAACAGGATGATCATCATCAGGCCGAGCCAGAAATTCGGCAACGACACGCCCAACAACGCAAAGAAAGAKACGACCTGATCCACCCAGGTGTTATGGCGAAGCGCTGCGATGATCCCGGTGGAAAGACCCAGAACCACGGTGATGATCATTGAATAGAGCGAGATCCAGAGCGTCACGGGCGCGCGCTCCCAAAGGGCCGCACTCACCGGCTGGCCGAGCAGCAGCGAACGGCCGAGATCGCCGCGAAGAAGATTCGAATAGAACGCCCACAATTGAACGTGCAGGGGTTGATCGAGACCCAGATTTTTTCGGATCGCTTCAATCTGGTCGGGCGTCGCGTTCGAGCCGCCCATCACCACGGCGGGGTCGCCGGGCACGAGCTTGATGAGAGCGAACGAAATCAGGCTCACGAGAAGCAGTAACGGGATCATCTGAAGGAGACGCGTGATCGCGTATCGGGCCATGCGCAGGTCTCGTTCCTGGAAGCGGAGAAAGATGGGGGCGTACCCCCATCGACGAAGCAGAAAGCGCGTCCGTGCTTATTTCTTCAGCCACACGTTCGACAGCCGAGGAACGTAGTACGAGCGGAAGTTCTCGACATTCGCCCGCACGGCCTGGGTCTTGGGCATCACACCGAACGGCACCGCCATGACGAGTTCGAGAGCGCGCTCCTGGGCTTTCGCGAAGGCGGCCTGGCGCTCCGCGAGTGTTCTGCCCTCGGAGAGCTGCTTGAACGAGGCCATGAAGGCAGGATCGGGCTCGTCCTTCCACTTCTGCACGCTCGCAGGAGGCGCCATCTGCCGCATGGTCTGCGGCCCGCCGAGCGCGACGACCGTGATCCACCCGGTGTAGAAGAAATTCCAACCTTCGGTTTCTTTCGTGCTCTTCTGAAGGGCGGCCGGCCAATCCAGCACGAGAAGCTCGGCGTTGATTCCCGCCGCCTTGAGCTGCTCGGCCATCACGAGCGAAGTGTTGTACATCACCGGGAACTCGCGATTGGTGAGGAGCGTCACCTTCTCGCCCTTGTATCCCGCCTCGGCCAGAAGCTTCTTCGCCTTCGCGACGTCCTTCTGATTGAGATACTGCTTGCCGGCCTCGGAAAAATAGAGCTGCCCGGGAAACTGGAAGCCCGGATTGAGCTTGTACTGCCCCTCGCTCGCCGCCTCCATGATCTCGTCGAAATCCATCGCGGCCATGATGGCCTGCCGCACCTTTGGATTGTCAGTTGGCGGATAGGAGAAATTTGGGTAGGTGACATTCAGCCAGAACGTCTCGTTG
>NZ_JBFUKD010000371.1:0-3655 GCF_056401005.1 Microvirga sp. P4_G7
GATATGTCTCGCGCAGCCTGGGGACGGATGGTCCGGTCCCCGCTGGCGCGCTTAGCTTTGTCATAAGGAATTCTTCCCGTGAAGGTCATCGCCTCTTCACTGCGCAAAGGCAATGTCGTCGATATCGACGGCCGGCTTTACGTGATCCTGACGTCGCAGAACATCCACCCCGGCAAGGGCACGCCCGTCACCCAGGTGGACATGCGTCGGATTTCCGACGGCGTAAAGGTATCCGAACGCTGGCGGACGACGGAGCAGGTGGAGCGCGCCTTCGTCGAAGACCGCGACTATTCCTTCCTCTACCAGGACGGCGAAGGCCACCACTTCATGAACCCCGAATCCTATGAGCAGGTCGCCGTTCCGGCCGACATCATCGGAGATCTGGGCCCGTACCTTCAGGAGGGCATGGTCGTGAAGCTCAGCATTCACAACAGCGTTCCGATCGCCCTCGAATTGCCCGCGCGCGTCACGCTCGAGATTGCCGAGACCGAGCCGGTCGTGAAGGGGCAGACGGCCTCGTCGTCCTACAAGCCGGCCGTGCTCTCCAATGGCATTCGCACGCTGGTGCCGCCGCATATCACCGCGGGAACCCGTGTGGTCATCATGACCGAGGACGGTTCCTACGTGGAACGCGCCAAGGACTAGTCGAGCGCCTGAGCGTCTCTTCGAACGCGGTCCTCCGGGGCCGCGTTTTTGTTTGTCGACGGAACTTGCGGGCGGTTGCGTCTTGTCAGCCTCCGCTTCGATACTGCCGCCATCGTAGCCCGAAGGATCCCCTATGACCGCGAGCGTCCTTGCGCCGATCAATCCCCTTGTCGCTGACGTGGGAAGCCCACCGATCCCCGAGGCGCAAAGCTGGACCCGGCGCTACGACGGTTCCTTGGGGCCTCTGATCAACCTCTCGCAGGCGGTGCCGGGCACGGCGCCCCATCCGGCCTTGTTCGAGAAGCTCGCCAAAGCGGCAGGCTCCGCCGAGGCGGCGAAGTATGGCCCGATCGAGGGCGACAATGATCTCCGCGAGGCGTACGCCGCCGATCTGTCCCGGATCTATGGCGGCAGYGTCCGCAGCGCCGATACGGCCATGACGGCCGGCTGCAACCTCGCCTTCGTCGCCACCATGATGCTCCTCGCTCGCCACGGCGACGCGGTGCTGCTTCCCACGCCCTGGTACTTCAATCACCAGATGAGCCTCGACATGCTCGGGATCGAACCCCGGCCGCTGCCTTGCCGCGCCGAGAACGGCTTCGTTCCGCGCGTCGAGGACGCGGAACCGCTGCTGGACGGGAAGGTCCGCGCGATCGTTCTCGTGACGCCCAACAACCCGACCGGTGCCATCTACCCGCCCGATGTCATTCAAAGCTTCGCAAAACTCTGCCAGCAGCGGGGAATTTATCTCGTTCTGGACGAGACGTACCGAGATTTTCTGCCAAACGACATCAAGAGAGTACACGACGTATTTCAGGATGATTCCTGGCGCAGCTCGGTGATCCAGCTCTATTCGTTCTCCAAGGCCTACGCGATCCCGGGGCACAGGGCCGGCGCGATCACGGCGGATGCGCGGCTGATCGAACAGGTCGCCAAGATTCTCGACTGCATCCAGATTTGTCCACCGCGAACAGCTCAGCTTGCGCTGCCCTGGGCCATCGACGAATTGCGGCCCTGGCGCGAGGAGAACCGGGCCGAGATCAACGCGAGGGCGGCAGTGTTCCAGGAGGCGCTGGCGCCGTTCCCTGGGTGGAAGATCGAATCGATCGGGGCGTATTTCGCCTATCTCCGGCATCCGTTCACGGGGAAAACCGCTCAATCCGTCGCCGAAAGGCTCGCGACGGAGAGGGGCGTTCTCTGCCTTCCAGGCAGTTATTTCGGTCCGGGTCAGGAGCAGCACCTCAGAGTGGCCATCGCCAATGTAGGCGCCGACGTTCTGCGGAAATTGACCCCGCGCTTCAAAGACTTCGACGTCTGAGAGGGGATCATCCCATCGCGCCCTTGGCAGACCCGCAAGGGGGTTGTTACTGTGAGCGTGTGCAGGGCCGGTTCGTGGCGCCTAAGGATTGAGCCTTGACCATCAAGACCGATGCAATCGTCGAGCCGGGAGACCAGCGGTCATGCTCCGTCGACAGCTCGGGATGGGCCGAATCCGCGCCCGTGAAGCATCAGGCGCCGCGCCGCCGCCGCTCCTTCGAAAGCTATGCGGCGCTCGATCTGGGAACCAACAATTGCAGACTTCTGATCGCCGAGCCGGCTCATTTCGGGTTTCGGGTGGTCGACGCGTTTTCGCGCATCGTGCGGCTCGGTGAGGGCCTCGGCCATGGAAACCACCTGAGCGGCGACGCGATCGAGCGTACCATCGAGGCGTTGCGGGTCTGCCGCGACAAGATGGCGGCAAAGGACGTCAGACGGGCGCGTCTGGTCGCGACCGAGGCATGCCGGCTGGCCAAGAATGGTCATGAGTTCATCGCTCGGGTCCGTTCCGACCTCGATCTCGACCTCGAAGTCGTCGACCGCAAGACAGAGGCTTATCTCGCCGTCACCGGTTGTGCCTCCCTGGCCGATCCTGACGCCCAATCGGTGATCATCTTCGACATTGGTGGCGGATCGACGGAAATCGCCTGGCTCGATGGCGCGGCCACGCACGCCCATTCGGACCCCTGCCATCGTATCCAAGCCTGGGACTCGCTGCCCGTCGGCGTGGTGACCCTGGCGGAGCGCCACGGTGGCGTGGACGTCTCTCGGGACACCTTCGAGCGGATGGTCGACGAGGTCGCGGGCTTGCTCGAAGGTTTCGTCAAGCTGGCGGCGAAGGCCAGCGATTCACCGGATTTCCATCTATTGGGGACGTCGGGCACGGTGACGACGGTCGGTGGGATCCATCTCGGCCTGTATCGATACGACCGTCGTCGCGTCGATGGGTTGTGGATGCGCGACGACGAGATTACCAAGGTGATCGACGGCCTGATCGACACATCGCTCGATGAGCGGGCGTCGCAGCCGTGCATCGGCCGCGATCGCGCCGATCTCGTGCTCGCCGGGTGCGCCATTCTCGAAGCGATTCGCCGGGCCTTTCCGTCTGATCGTCTGCGCATTGCCGATCGCGGCCTGCGCGAAGGAATTTTGATGAACATGATGCGCGAGGACAATGTCTGGCGTCGGGAGACCCAGCGGTGAGCGAGAAATCGTCGACGGGCGCCCGCAACATGAAGCAGCGGGTGAAGACGGCGTACAAGCGTACGCTGTCGTCCCAAAAATGGCTCGAGCGTCAGCTCAACGACCCCTACGTGGCCCGCGCCAAACGCGAGGGATATCGCTCGCGCGCGGCCTTCAAGCTGCTCGAGATCGACGAGAAGTTTCATCTCCTGAAAACCGGTCAGCGCGTGGTCGACCTCGGCGCCGCCCCCGGCGGCTGGTCGCAGATCGCGGCCCGGAAAGTCGGACCGAGCGGAAAGGTCGTCGGGATAGACCTCCTCCCGATCGATGCGATGCCGGGGGTCGAGTTCATCGAACTCGACTTCCTCGACGAGAGCGCGCCGCAAAAGCTCATCGACCTCCTTGGAGGTCCCGCCGACGTCGTCATGTCCGATATGGCGGCGAACACGACCGGTCACAAGAAAACCGACCATCTGCGCATCATGGGCCTCGCCGAGGCGGCGATCTATTT
>NZ_JBFUKD010000372.1:0-3647 GCF_056401005.1 Microvirga sp. P4_G7
GTCATAGGCTGCGCGATCTTGGTCAGTCCCGGACATGACCAGGTCGGCTGCGTTCCTCCGCCGGACTCTCATCACCTCCACCAAACCTCGCATTCCGATCCATGCGACGCCGAGCACCGTCACCATCATCGCGACGACCATCAGCGCCTGAATGATCTCGCTCGCCGTGTGAAACTTGTTGAGCAAATCAGCGAACGCGCTGTATTCGCCAAACGCCGGTATCGTCGGGTCCATCAATCCCCTCCCTTGAAACGAGAACGACCACCAGGAGCCCTGGTGGTCGGGGAGTTGAGAAGCCGCGCTAGGACGGCCGTACTGCCCTTTAAGCTTTCGCCCTGGACATACGGCAGCACCTCCCCGACCATAACGGAAGGGAAGACATCATTTGCGGCCGATGCCGGCCGCCAGAGCCGGGTTCAGCCAGCTCCGGGACCGACGTAACACTGGATTTCATGCGCCGGTCAACGTCCGTTCCGGCAACGGCGAGGAAGGAGGCGGTTGCGCAGCGGCGCGAAAACTCCCCTCCCCTGTCATGGCCGGGCTCGTCCCGGCCACCTCGATCGGAAATGGGACATGTGCCACGAAGCGAGGTCACCGGCACGAGGCCGGTGAAGACAAGCGGGAGGTTGTTCCTCAGGATGAAGTCGGGGGCTGCGCAGTCGCCGACGGGCTTCGCCGACATCCGCCCTCCCGTCATGGCCGAGCCTGCGCGACAAGCGGCTAGGAGTCCCCGCGCGTACCGAGCGGATGCAGATCTCGCACCATGCTTTTCAAACGCTCGTCGAGCACGTGAGTGTAGATTTGCGTCGTCGAGATGTCGGAATGGCCGAGCAGTTCCTGCACCACACGCAGATCCGCACCGTTCTGCAGAAGATGGCTCGCGAAGGCGTGACGCAACACGTGCGGGCTCACCTTGTCCCCACGCAGGCCGGCGGCCGCTGCGGCACTCTTGAGATCGCGCGCGAAGGCCTGACGGGTGACATGCCCGCTCGCGCTGTCCGCCGGGAAGAGCCACGGTCCGCGGGCGGCGCTCTTTTCCTCGAGAAGCTCCAAATAGAGCTTTGCCGCGTCGCGGGCGGCGTCGGTGAGCGGAACGAGTCGCTCCTTCGCGCCCTTTCCGCGCACCACGAGAAAGCGGTCGCGGGTCTTCGCGGCGCTGCGTGGCAGGGCGATCAGTTCGGAGACGCGCAGGCCGGTCGCATAAAGAAGTTCGAGCAGACATGTCATCCGCGCGGCACGAAGCCGCTCGCCCGGCGTCGCCGTCGGATGGGTGACGCCTTCCTGAGTGACCCGCAACAGGCGGTCGACCTCCTCCACCGAGAGGACCTTTGGCAGGGAACGACCGCGTTTCGGAGCGGAAACGGCTGCGGTCGGATCGACCGGCGCGTAGCCTTCCACGTAGAGAAACTTATGAAACTGCCGAACCGCCGACAGGCGCCGGGCCGCCGAGGTCGCCTTCAGCCCCCTCTCCTCGAGGCTCGCCATGAACCCCCGCACACTCGCCGCCGACGCTGTCGCAGGGTCCAGTCGCTGCTCGCCCAGGAAGGCGAGATAGTCTTCAAGGTCGCGGCGATAGGCGTCGAGGGTGTTCTTGGAAGCGCCACGCTCGGCCGCGAGCATGTCGAGAAACAGGCTGGCGTGGCGCCCGCCGCTCATTTCGCAGGCAGGCGGTTGGCGGGAATCGTAACCGTGATGTCCCGGACGTCGGGCTGAACGAGGGTCGCCAGCGCGAAAATCGCCGCAGCGCCGAGACCGGCGAGAATGGCTACCACGACGAGAAACCGGAATAGGGTCGGCACGGGATCCTCTGACAGTTCCGGTTTGGTACATCATGCCCGCGCGGGGAAGGCAAGCGCGGTGCGGAATGAGCCGAGCCTTTA
Organism: Microvirga sp. P4_G7; assembly: GCF_056401005.1. Classification (NCBI taxonomy): domain Bacteria; kingdom Pseudomonadati; phylum Pseudomonadota; class Alphaproteobacteria; order Hyphomicrobiales; family Methylobacteriaceae; genus Microvirga; species Microvirga sp. P4_G7. The sequence goes on from NZ_JBFUKD010000372.1 coordinate 1,881, forward strand.
CCTTGACCGCGACTAGCCGCGGAGGAGGCTGTGACAGGGAACCTCCCCCGTGCTAGGACAAGACCATGAATGATAACAGCCGCTTCAATCCCTCAGAGGAAGGCGGCGGGCAAGAGGCAGAGACTTCGCACGGTGGCCACCCGATCAGCCGCCGTCTGGGCGATCGCTCGCTCGTGCTCGTCGGCCTGATGGGTGCCGGAAAGAGCACGGTGGGCCGCCGGCTCTCGCAGAAACTCGGCTTGCCTTTCCGCGACGCCGATCACGAGATCGAAGCGGCCGCCGGGATGACGATCCCCGATATCTTCGCCATTCACGGCGAGGCGCATTTTCGGGACGGCGAGCGCCGCGTGATCGGGCGCCTTCTTCAGGAAGGACCGATGGTTCTTGCGACCGGCGGCGGCGCCTTCATGAACCCGGAGACCCGGCGCAATATCGGCGCGGGCGGTATCTCCATCTGGCTGCGGGCCGATCTCGACGTGCTGATGAAACGGGTGCGCAAACGGGCGAACCGTCCCTTGCTGCAGAACCCGGATCCCGAGGCCACCATGCGCAAGCTCATGGACGACCGCCACCCCGTATACGCGACTGCCGATCTGACAGTGGAATCGCATGAGGCTCCGCACGACCGGGTGGTCATCGACATCATCGAAGCCTTGACGCTTTGGCTCGAGGCACAAGGGAGACGACAGGCATGAGCGGCGCGACAGCGCAACAGGCGGCAGGGATGACGACGGTGCCAGTGCCGCTGGGTGATCGGGCGTATGAGATTCTGGTGGGGCGCGGTCTTCTGGCGGATTCCGGCGCGCGGATCGTGGCCTTGAAGGCCAAGAACGCCATCATCGTCACCGATCACCATGTGGGTCCCCTGTATGCCGAGACGCTCGCGAATTCCCTGCGCGCCCACAATGTGTCGGCAGCGATCGTCACGCTTCCGCCAGGCGAGGCGACAAAGTCGTACGCGCGTCTCGAACAGGTTTGCGACGCGATCCTCGCCGCCAAGATCGAGCGGGGCGATCTGGTCATCGCCCTCGGCGGCGGCGTCGTGGGCGACCTGGCCGGCTTCGCTGCTGCCGTCGTGCGTCGTGGCGTTCGCTTCGTCCAGATGCCGACTTCCCTCCTGGCACAGGTGGATTCCTCGGTCGGCGGCAAGACGGGAATCAACTCTCCATACGGCAAGAACCTGATCGGCGCGTTCCATCAGCCGAGCCTCGTTCTGGCGGATACTGCTCTCCTCGACACATTGCCGTTGCGCGAAAKGCGGGCCGGTTACGCCGAGGTGGCAAAGTACGGTCTCCTCGGCGACGAAGACTTCTTCACATGGTGCGAAGCCCATTGGCGCGGCGTGTTCGATGGCGGACCGGAACGGGACGAAGCGGTGGCGCAGAGTTGTCGTGCCAAAGCCGCCGTCGTCGTAAGAGACGAGCGCGAGGACGGCGAGCGCGCGCTCCTCAATCTCGGCCACACGTTCGGCCATGCGCTCGAGCGCATCACGGGTTACGACTCGGCGCGCCTCGTCCACGGCGAGGGCGTCGCCATCGGCATGAGCCTCGCCTTCCGCTTTTCCGTCGCGCTCGGCCTGTGTCCGGCGACGGACGCCGAACGGATGGAAGCGCATCTATCTGAAGTCGGCCTGCCGACACGCCTCGAACAGGTTCCCGGGGGATGCGGCAAGCCGAGCGAACTCCTCGACGCCATGGCGCAGGACAAGAAGGTCAGCGGCGGCGCGCTCACCTTCATCCTCGTCAGGGGGATCGGGCGCAGCTTCAT
>NZ_JBFUKD010000373.1:0-3645 GCF_056401005.1 Microvirga sp. P4_G7
CTCGTTGACGACGTCGCTGGCGTTGCGCGGACCGAGCTTGGCGAGGATCGCCGCAGCCAGGTCGTCACGCATATTGGCGAGCTGCAGGGCTGCTGCCTCGGCACTCATACGCKCATAGATCGCAACGACCGACTAGTCAGCCKGGGCGAGAAACTCGTTCCGCTTCTTCAGCCATTCCTCGTACTCGGTACGCTTCCGCTCAAGAATTTTAATCCGACCTTCGATCTCTTTCTCGAGTGCCGTCAGCGTCTCCTTTTGCCACGCGAACCGCGCATCGGCGGCCGCATCGGCGATATTGGCGCAGTATTGATTGTTCTTCGGATCAATCGCCGCCTGCACCGGCTTCGGCGCCGCGTTGGTTCGCTGATCGGCCGGCTTGTCTTGGGCTGAAGCGGATCCGAGACCAAGCAGCGATGCCATCGCTACGCCAAGGGCGAGGCTAATCACCGGCTTCTTGGAGGAAACGACGCCATGCGAGATCATTGGACAACCAGCTCCGCTTGCAGGGCTCCTGCCGTCTTCACTGCCTGAAGAATCGAGATGATGTCGCTCGGCTTCAGACCGATCTGGTTCAGCCCTTTGACCAGAGTCTGCAGATCCGAGCCACCGACGATCGCCAGATGGCCGCCCTGCTCGTTCGCTTGAATCTCGGTGCGGGGCACAATGGCGGTGCGGCCGTTTCCAAATGGCTCCGGCTGCGAAACCAGCGGTGTCTCGGTGACACGGACGGTCAGATTTCCGTGCGTCATCGCGACCGTCGAGATCTGCACGTTCTTGCCGATCACGACCGTGCCGGTGCGCTGATCGACGACAACTCGCGCCGGTGTGTCGGGCTGCACCATGAGATCGCCGATTTCTGCAATGAAGCGTGTCGAGCCGATGTCGCCAGGCTTCTGCAGAACGATCGAACGGAAGTCGCGCGGGCTCGCCACCCGTTTTCCGTAACGGCGCAACGCATAGGCGTTGATGGCGTCGGTGACGAGCGTCGCGGTCTTGTAATCCGGGTTCTTCAGTTCGAGTACGAGCGAAGGCAACTCGCGAAAGCCACCCGGCACCTCGCGCTCGATGAGGGCGCCATTGGGAATCCGACCCGCGGTGGCGACACCCTGCGTCAGGGTTTCGGCCTGTCCGGTGGCGGAGAAACCCGAGACCGCGATCGGCCCTTGCGCCGCCGCGTAGACCTGGCCGTCACCGCCGGAGAGAGCGGTGAGCATGAGCGTGCCACCCTTGAGCGACGTCGCATCACCCAGCGAGGTCACAGTCACGTCGATCCGCGATCCTGTGCCGATGAAGGCGGGAAGATCCGCGGTGACGATCACCGCCGCCACATTGCGGGTCCGCAGGGTATTCTCGCGGACGTTCACGCCCATGCGGTCGAGCATGGATTGCAGCGATTGCTCGGTAAATTGGGAATTGCGCAGTGTGTCGCCGGTGCCCTGAAGGCCCATGACGAGGCCGTAGCCGACGAGCTGATTGTCACGCACCCCTTGGACCGCGGCAATGTCCTTGATCCTTGTCGCGGCCTGGGCTGCGAGAGGCAGGAACGACATCAAGACGATGATGAGAAGCCGCGCCATCAAGGAGTGCCGATCCGAATGCGCCCGTCGGACTGCACGATGCCGACGATGATCCGCCCCGTATCGGAATTGCGGACACGCACTTGCTCGCCAAGCCCTGCCGACTGCATCGGTGTTCCAAGCGTGGTGATGGAAAGCCCGCCTTCCTCAAAGACGACCTGCGCAAGCGTGCCGCGGGTAACGAGCTTGGGGTCGTCGACCGCGTTCACGGGGATGGCTTCGCCGGGAAGCAAGGTTCGCCGCGCGGTCTTGCCGACAAGGGCCTGCGGGTGGTCGATGACGGCGAGGCGCCCATGGAAACCCGCAGGGAAATTGCGGTCCCGCAGCATGGTCTCGCGGATCTCGTCGCCCGGGTAGATCGTGATGGTCGGAACGGGAAGCATCCGCTCTTGCGCCACGACGACCTGCGCACCTGTCGTTGACAGTGCCAGGGCGAGGAAGAGAATCTTGAGCGGATGTTTCGGGTTCAATGCCATCACCTATTGCGCAGTCGTTCAGCGGATGCCCTTGGAGATCGTTCCCGCCATGTCGTCGGCGGCCTGGATGACCTTCGAATTCATTTCGAACGCGCGCTGCGCCGAGATCAGGTTGGTGATCTCCCGCACCGGATCGACGTTCGAGGCCTCGAGATAACCTTGGTGAATTTTACCGAAGCCCGGATCGCCGGCCACGCCGACCACCGGTTGACCGGACGCCGCCGATTCCCGATAGAAATTGTTGCCGATCGGCTCGAGGCCGGAATCGTTTGCGAAGTTGGCAATCGTGAGCTGACCGAGATTCTGCGGCAGCGCCTGGCCATCGACTTTCGCGAAGACCTCTCCGGATTCGTTGATCGTGACGTCGATGGTGTTCTGCGGAATGATGATCGCTGGATCGAGCGTGTAGCCGTCGATCGTCACCATTTGCCCGTCGCCGTTCTTGTTGAACGATCCGGCGCGGGTATAGATAGTCTCGCCATTCGGGCTGTTGACTTGGAACCACCCACGGCCGTTGTGGGCGAGGTCGAACTGATTGGTGGTCTGCGTCAGTGGACCTTGACGATGAAGGTTGCGGATTGCGGCCGTACGAACGCCCAAGCCGAGCTGCGCGCCTTCCGGAATCGGGCGTTCGCCAGCCTGGTTGGGGATCCCCTGCAGACGCTCGGTTTGGTAGAGCAGGTCGGTGAATTCAGCCCGCGCGCCTTTGAAGGCGGTGGTGTTCACGTTCGAGATGTTGTTCGCGATGACTTCGACGTTCAGCTGCTGGGCGTTCATGCCCGTCGCAGCGATTGCGAGCGCTCTCATGGTCGTCTCCTTAAATCGCCATCCGCGATATTTCTTGGTACGCGGCCACGACCTTGTCCCGGATCGCGATTGCCGCCTGCAGGCTCTGTTCCGCCGACATCACCGCCTCGACGACCTGCTGGACAGAGGCTTTTCCCTGGATGCCCGAGATCGCCGCCGCTTCGCCAGATTTCAAAGCGTCGGTGGCATTGGCCGCCACCTGCATCATCATGTCGCCGAAGCCGCCTTGCTGGCCCGCGCCGGCAACCGGCGTCGTCGCCTGCACGTTGGTGAATTGCGAGCTCGTCGCGCCGCCCGAACGTTCGACGTACGAGGAAATGGCTGAGATTGCATCGAACATCAGGTCCCCCGCAGCAGATCGATGGTGCTGGAAATCATGGAGCGGGCCTGCTTGATCATCTGCAAGTTTGCTTCATAGGAGCGATTGGCTTCGCGCATATCGGCCATCTCGACCAGCATGTTGACGTTCGGCTTTTTCACGAAGCCTTTTTCGTCGGCCGCCGGATTGCCAGGATCGTATTCGACCTGGAACGGAGCTTTGTCGGTGCCGATGTCCTTGACGCGAACGGTGGTTACGCCAAGCGAGCGGTCGAGTTCGCTCTTGAATGTGATGGTCTTGCGCGCATAAGGGTCCGCACCCTCCGTCTCACCCGTAGATTGAGCGTTCGCGATGTTCTCGGAAACGATGCGCAGGCGCATCGACTGCGCCTCGAGCCCCGCACCGGCGAGGCGGGAAGATGCCTGCAGTGGATCGATCATTGGCCAGACCTCGTGCTCGCGAGAAC
>NZ_JBFUKD010000374.1:0-3644 GCF_056401005.1 Microvirga sp. P4_G7
CCAATGGGGGATCGACTTCGATTACTGCGTGGCGCTTGCAAGCGACGCCACGTCGGTCCTCGACCTTGGTTGCGGTACAGGCGAACTCGCGGCCGTCCTCGCGAACAATCGAAAAGTGACCGGTGTCGACCCCGCAGCGGCCATGCTCGACATCGCACGAAACCGCGCGGGCGGTGACGCGGTCACCTGGGTACAGGCGGATGCGCGCACCCTACGCCTTGGAGAACGCTTCGATCTCGTTCTGCTGACAGGCCACGCGTTTCAAGTGTTCCTCACCGACGACGATCAAAGAGCCGCACTCGCGACGATCGCCGCGCATCTCAGTCCCGATGGACGGTTTATCTTCGACAGCCGCAATCCAGCGCTGAGAACGTGGGAAAACCGAAACCGCCACAACAGTCGCAATCACCTCGACCATCCCCGGTTCGGCCGGATCGAAACGTGGAACGAGCCTTCCTACGACGATGCCACCAGCATCCTCACCTACGAAAACGGCTATCGGGTTCTCGAAACCGGCCAGGCTTTCTCGGCCTCGGCCCAGATCCGCTATACGGCCCGGGAGAACCTTGCAGCCATGATCGAAGCAGCCGGGCTGATGGTCGAGAAATGGCTCGGCGACTGGGAGGGCAACCCATACCATCCGGGAGCGAAGGACATCATCCCGATCGGTCGAATGGCGTGAGTGCGACGCGCTAAAAGTCCGTTTTCGAGATGCACCCCTGCGGGACGCTCCTCCGCACGAGAGAGCTTTAGCCTCGCATTCGGCAACGAACCTTATTCGACGACGGACCTGAATTGAAACGGTCCACATGCTGTGGAGCGAAGCGTCTCGAAGCACGCAGAGCGTCTCCGAAACGTTCTCAAACAGCTCTATACCGGAGGGGCGGGCAGGTCGCGTGGTTCGTCGCGGGACGGAAGGCGATTGCCGCTGACCCAACGCACGATGTCCAACATGACGATGGAAAGGGCTTCATCGAGCCCCCTCGCCGCCCCTGCGGCATTCACCGCCGCAACGGGCACGCTCGCCCGGAAGATGCGGCCGGCGACGATCCGCCCGGTCTGATCGTTCACGATCTTCACCGACAACACCACATAGGCCTCGTTGTTGGGGGTCGCGACCTCGAAGTTGCGGACCTCCATGATCAACTGGGCATCGGCGACCGCGCCGCTGCTTGGGCGCGATACGCCGCGAAGCTGAGATGCATTCTCGAACGTGTTGATCAGGCGGGTCTGGATGAGTCGCGGCAGGGTATCGGACCATTGTCCGTCGCCGAGGAAAGTGATCGTCCCAGACACGTCCTTGACGATGATCTGTTGCGTAGCGAGGGACTGCAAGGCGGAAGGTTCGTTCACCAGCAATTGCCGTCCGCTCCCGCCGCCGATGCGGGCGGTGGGCGCCGACAGATCGAACGTCGTCGGCGTCGGGCTGGACGAACAAGCCGTGGTGAAAAACGCAAGCAGCAGAGCCGGCGCGAGGCGTCGCATCGGCAGCGGATTTTTTCGAATGGAGGGAGGCGACACAGGGGACCAGCGCATTCTTCTCAACGATCAACGTCGTCCATTGTATTCGGGAATCGATGGCTTGCCACCGAAGATGAATTGCTGCGGGTTGCGTTCGATGCTGCGAACCGCGCGGCTGATGTCGTTGAGGGCCTTGCGTCCTTCGACGGCCAAGGCCTCGTATTCGCGAAGACCCGATTCCGTGAAGCGTCCGACGCCGGTGAGGATCGTTCCGCTGCGCGCGTCCAGATTGTCCGCGAGTTCGCGGATCGAGCGCGCGGCCTCCTTGATTTCTTCGAACGCGCTCTTGCCCTCTTCGCCGGAGGCGGAGCCGAGGAACTTCTGGGCGCCCTCCAGGACGGCGTCCACCTTGTCGGCGGAGCGATTGAGCTTCTCCGTCAGCGAACGCGCATCGGCCAGGATTTGATCGACGTCCGGGCTGCGGCGGCTCAGGGTCTGGCTGAACGTGTCGATATTGTCGACCGTCCGCCCGACTTTCGCGGGATCGACGGCCTTCGTGAGATCGCCGAGTTGGGCCACCGCCGCGTCCAGTTTCGGCGCTGTCGCGTTGAGGCTCTTGATCAGGGCTGCCGCGTCTTTCAAGGCGGTGCTGATCGCCTCGCGGTTCTGCCCGAGCGAATCCGTGAAGCTCTCGACATTCTCGACGATCTTGCTCACCCGGTCCTTGTCGACCGAGCGGACCACTTCGTCGACATTCGTCGCCAAAGTCTCGAGCTTTTCAGCGAGCGGCCCGACCTTCTCGGCGGCCTGCCCGACCTGATCGAGGAACCGGTCGATGCCCTCGGAATTCTCGCCGAGAGCCTGAGAGAATTTCTCGACGTTCTGAATGGTCCGGTTGATCGCCCCTTCGTTGTCTCCGACCACTCGGCTCACGCGTTCCAGGACATCGTCGGCCCGTCGCGCGATGTTGCGGGCGGTTTCGATCAGATCCTGGAAATCCGACCGATCGGCGAAGATGGTCGGCATGGGCTGTCCGGGACCGGCCGCCAAGGGCGGCGCGTTCGGCTCGCCCCCCGAGAGTGCGATCTGGGCGACGCCGGTGAGGCCTTGGTATTCGAGGCGGGCGCGGGTGTCCGACCGAATAGGAGTGGTGCTGTCGACCTGGATGATGGAAACGACTCGGCGGGGATCCTCGGGAAGCAGGCTGATCTCGGTCACTTCACCAACCCGCAAGCCGTTGAAGAGCGCCAGCGAGCCCTTGGACAAGCCCGACACCGATCCGGAAAAGACAACGCGGATGGATTGTTTCGCCTGGCCGCGATCGCCGCCGCTGAACCAGTAGACGAACCCGAACGCCGCGGCGATGACCGCCAGGGTAAAAGCTCCGATCAGGGCGTAATTTGCACGCGTTTCCATCGCAAACCTTAAGCGTCGCCGGCGGAAATTGCCCGCGCGCGCTTTCCATGAAAATAGGCACGGAGCCAGGGATGATTCGATGCCACCATCGTTTCGATTGGCCCCTCTGCCAGGATCTTGCCGTCCCCGAGCGCTGCGATTCGGTCGCAGACTGTGTAAAGGCTGTCTAGATCATGGGTTACCATGAATACGGTGAGCCCCAAAGTCCGCTGTAACGTAGCAATCAGCTCGTCGAAATCACCAGCTCCGATGGGATCAAGACCCGACGTCGGTTCGTCAAGAAAGAGAATGTCGGGATCGAGCGCCAGCGCTCGCGCGAGCGCGGCGCGTTTGATCATGCCGCCCGACAATTCCGAAGGCAGTTTGTCCGCCGCATCCGGCTTCAGGCCGACCATCTCGATCTTCAGCATCGCCAATTCGTCCAGCAGTCGCTCCGACAGGGAGAGATATTCGCGCATCGGAACCTGGACGTTCTGTTTGACCGTCAATGCCGAGAAAAGCGCCCCCTGTTGGAACAGGACGCCCCAATGGCGCTCGATCTCGCGGCGCGAGGCTGCCGACAGGTCGTCGACATTCTCGCCAAGAACCTCGATGGTGCCGGCGCGCTTCGGCACCAGGCCGAGGATCGCACGGGTGAGGACGGACTTGCCCTGCCCCGACGCGCCGACGAATCCGAGGATCTCGCCGCGATAGACGTCGAGATCGAGCCCTTTCATGATCAGGCGCTCGCCGAAGCCCACTTCGAGGCCGCGAACGCGGATGATCGC
>NZ_JBFUKD010000375.1:0-3631 GCF_056401005.1 Microvirga sp. P4_G7
TTGAGTTCTGCGATGCCGTAGCGCCGCAAGGTTTCCATATGAACGAAAATATCGGGACTGCCCTCCCCTTGCGAGAGGAAGCCGAAGCCGCGCAAACGGTTGAACCATTTCACCACTGCGGGCTCGAGGCCGCTGGTTGGCGTGACCTGCTCGTGTGTACGCGCAAGGGGAAGCTCCGACGGGTGGAGCGCGGTCGATTGGTCAAGAGACAGGATACGGAAAGCCTGCAGACCGCGCGCCTTCTGCACGGCCTCAACGACGATCTGGGCGCCTTCGTTGGCAGCCTGATACCCATCGCGTCGCAGGCAGGTGACATGCAGGAGTACGTCCGGCATGCCGTTGTCGGGAACGATGAAACCAAAGCCCTTCGCGACGTCGAACCACTTGATGCGGCCGCTGACCTGAACGAGCTCCAGCGCGCCGTCGCCTGCAACGTCCTGGCCGGCCTCGCGGTCCTGGTCGAAAGCGTCGGCCCTTCGCGCGCTGAATGAATTGGCACCAAAATCGTTCGACATGAAGAAACCCATACTCGAATCAAGGTCACGATTCTTAATGAGAAGATAACACCGTCCTGAATCCGGGAAAGCCCGAAACGACAATTTCTCGTCGAGGCCCGGATTTTCCTTAATTTTGCAACGGTTCCAGCGTGGTTCCGATGTCCGCGTGGATCACGAGATCCGCCAAATCGTCCAGGGGTGTCGGTTCCCTATTGAGGATGACCAGTGTTGCGCCCTGCCGTTTCGCCAGCACGGGTACGGCAGCTGCCGGATAGACCACCAGCGACGAGCCGACCACGAGGATCAGGTCGCAGCGTTCGGCGAGGGCGTAGGCTCTCGTCATCGCATCTGCTGGCATCGGCTGCCCAAAGGAAATGGTCGCCGATTTGAGAATGCCACCGCAGCTCGCACACACGGGCGGAGTACCGGTCGTCTCCAATGTCTTGCGTATTGGCCCGAGGTCGTGCCTCTGCCCGCAGCCCAGGCACCGGGCGTAGGTTCCGTTGCCATGAAGTTCCACGATGCGGTCTGCTGGAATCCCAGAGGCTTGATGGAGACCGTCAATGTTCTGGGTGACGACCGCCATCATCTTGTTCGAGGCAACGAGTGATGCGAATGCGGCATGGCCGCGATTGGGACGGGCACCGGCGTAGAGATCGTCCATCGCGAATTTGCGGCGCCATGCCTCTTTCCGTGCCGCTTCGCTCGCCATGAACGAGTCGAACGGAATCGGCCTGTGAGTTCGCCACGGACTGTTGGGCGAGCGGAAATCAGGCACGCCGCTCTCGGTGGAAATCCCCGCCCCCGTGAATCCCATCATGGCATCGGCTTCGCCGATGAGTTGCTGCAATTGGGCAATCGCGTTCGGGACAACATGCGTCATGCGGATTGATATGGGCCTCGCGCTGTCCTACGCCATGGTCATGAGGGGTTGGATATCTTGAACGATTCATCACCACCGCAGATCGCCGCATCGCAGCGATGGGACGTCATCGATGTCGCCCGAGGCCTCGCGATCTGCGCGATGGTCGTGTATCATTTCAGCTGGGATCTCAGTTACCTGAAGCTGATTTCGACAAACGTGGTTGAAGATCCGGGCTGGCGTTGGTTCGCCCGTGCAATCGCCGGATCGTTCCTGGTGCTCGTGGGTGTAAGTCTCGCGCTCGCGCATGCCAGAGGCTTTCGGCGCAGAGCCTTTCTGCGCCGCCTGTCGCGGATTGCCGGATCCGCCGCTCTCGTCACGTTGGTAACCTACTTCGCCTTTCCAGAGAGCTATATCTTCTTCGGAATTCTTCACTGCATCGCGGTGTCCAGTCTGTTCGCCCTGCCATTCCTGCGGCTGCCGACTTGGCTCACGCTGATCGTCGCGATCGGTGTATTCGCAACCCCCTTCGTGCTGACCAGTCCCGCGTTTGACGCGCCTTGGCTCGATTGGCTCGGGCTCGGATTGTTTGCGCCGGCGACCAACGACTACGAGCCAATCTTTCCGTGGTTCGCGATGGTTCTACTCGGCCTCGTCCTAGGGCGCGGTCTTCTGTCGTCGGAGACCGGCCAGTTCCTCGCCGGGTGGAGCGCGAGAGACGCGGTTTCACGGGGTTTGATCTGGGCCGGGCGCAAAAGCCTGCCGATCTACCTTCTTCATCAGCCGATCCTCATGGCCCTGCTCTTTGGCATTCTGCAGATGACCGGACCGAACCCCGTCGCCGAGGCGCGACCGTTCATGGCCGAATGTCAGGCGAGCTGCACCGCGGGTAACAGCGACGCCGCCTCTTGCCGCGCGCTCTGCTCGTGCGTGGTGACCGATTTGCGCAAGAGCGACCTGTGGTCGAGAGTGCTGGCCGACACCGTGGCAAGTGACGACCAGCGGAGGATTTCCCAGTCGGTCCAGCAATGCCTGCGGAGTGCGGTCCCGCAGTAGGGTCCGTTCGCGCATGTGGGGGTTGCAGCCAGGCGATGCGGAGGCGCTTGCCCGGCCCGCCGCGAAGGCGCATGACAGGTCGCCCGGACACGTCGAATGCTTCGCAGGCTGATGCGCGGGATGCGACTACCTCGAGGAGATTGAAACGTGCTTCAAGAATTCCTGGCGGATCTTCCTCTCGTCGCAATTTTGCGCGGACTGACGCCGGACAATGCCGAAGCCGTCGGGACCACGCTTGTCGAAGCGGGTTTCAAGATCATCGAAGTTCCGCTGAACTCGCCGCAGCCGTTTCGCAGCATCGAAGTCCTGGCGCGGGCGGTGCCAAAGGATATTCTCATCGGCGCCGGCACGGTCCTCGACACGGCTAGCGTGGACGGGGTGCACGATGTCGGCGGTCGCCTTATCGTCATGCCCCACGCGGATCTTGAAGTCATTCGGCATGCGAAGGCTCACAACCTCCTCTGCACCCCGGGTGTCGCAACGCCGACCGAGGCCTTTGCGGCGCTCAGGGCCGGCGCTGACGCCATCAAGATCTTTCCCGCCGAAACGGTCCCGCCGCACGTCGTGAAGGCCTGGCGCGCCGTCTTGCCCGTGAAGACGATCGTCCTGCCCGTCGGCGGCATCCGTCCGGAGACCATGCGCGCGTACGTCGATGCGGGAGCATCCGGGTTCGGCCTGGGTTCCGCTCTCTTCACGCCCGACATGACGATTGACGATATTGCGCGCAACGCCCGCGCGTTCGTTGCGGCTTGGCAGGACATCAAACCGGTCTGAAGCCGCCATGCGTTCCGGTTCGCCACAACTACGGATGACGACCATGCCCGGCGCCTTGACAGTCGCGGTCGCCGGCATGATCTCGCTCGCGACGGCGATGGGCATAGGCCGGTTTGCCTTCACGCCCCTCCTGCCGATGATGCTGAACGACCGAGTGATCGACTTGTCGGCGGGCAGTTGGCTCGCCACCGCGAACTACGTCGGCTATCTCGCTGGAGCCCTGCTGTGCACCTTCCAGCCCTGGATATGGTCGCGGTTTCCGCAACTGCCGCGCCTCACCAGCGCCGGCCTCGTACGTGCGGGGCTCGTCGCCACCTGCATCCTCACCCTGGGAATGGCCGTCCACGCGCCTGGTCTCTGGCCCTATCTGCGCTTTCTCGCCGGAGTGGGGAGTGCGATCGTATTCGTCTTCACCTCCAGCTGGTGCATGGTCCAATTGGCC
>NZ_JBFUKD010000376.1:0-3630 GCF_056401005.1 Microvirga sp. P4_G7
TCCGTCAGGCCTTCGAGATTAGACCATTTGGCCAGGGTCAGGACGCTCTCGCGCTTTGGTCCCGCCTCGCCCTTGATGGCCCACAGCTCCTCCGTGAGGAATGGCATGAACGGATGCAACAACTTGCAGATCTCGTCGAAGATGAAGGCAATCGTCGCGCGCGTTTCGTCCTTGGCTGCGGAATCCGGTCCCTGCAGAACGGGCTTCGCGATCTCGAGCGTCCAATCGCAGAACACGTTCCAGACGAAACGATAAGCTGCGTTGGCGGCTTCGTTGAACTTGTACGTTTCAAGGCCCGTCGTGACCTCGGCGACGGCTTTCGCACATTCGCTGAGGGCCCACTTGTTCAACGTCTCCTTCACACCCTTGGGATCGAAACCGGCGACGCGGGCGCAGCCGTTCATCTCCGCGAAGCGCGCCGCGTTCCAAATTTTGGTTGCGAAATTGCGATAACTTTCAACACGTTGCGCGCTGAGTTTAATGTCGCGTCCCTGCGCCGCCATCGCAGACAGCGTCATCCGCAATGCATCGGCGCCGAACTGATCGATGATGTCGAGCGGGTCGAGAACGTTGCCCTTCGACTTCGACATCTTGGCGCCCTTCTCGTCCCGGACGAGCGCGTGGATGTACACCGTGTCGAACGGCACTTCGTCCATGAAATGGAGGCCCATCATCATCATGCGGGCCACCCAGAAGAAGATGATGTCGAAGCCCGTCACCAGCGTGTTGGTCGGATAATAGCGCTTCAGCTCGGACGTATCGTCCGGCCAGCCGAGTGTCGAAAACGGCCACAAGGCGGACGAGAACCACGTATCGAGAACGTCTTCATCGCGCGTCAGCAGGACGTCGCGCCCGTGCTTGGCGCGCGCCTGAGCCTTGGCATCCTCTTCGTCCATGGCGACGTAGACGTTGTTGTCCGCGTCATACCAGGCTGGGATCTGGTGTCCCCACCAGAGCTGCCGGGAGACGCACCAAGGCTCGATGTTCTCGAGCCATTGGAAATACGTCTTCTCCCAGTTCTCGGGAACGAACTTCGTCTTCCCGGCGCGCACCGCTCCGAGCGCACGTTCAGCCAGCGGCTTAACGTTCACGTACCATTGGTCGGTGAGATAGGGCTCGATGACCGCATTCGAGCGGTCGCCGTGCGGCACCGCGTGCGTATGCGCTTCGATCTCGACGAGGTTGCCGCGCTCCTCCAGCATCGCGACAATGCGCTTGCGTGCCTCCGCGCGATCGAGCCCGTGCAGAGCCATGACAGCGTTGAGATCGTCGGATGCGGGCAGGCCTGCAAGAAAGCCCTCGTTGCCGTTGAGATCGAGCGCGGCTTCGGTATCGAGCACGTTGATCAGCGGCAGGTTGTGTCGCTTGCCCACGTCGAAGTCGTTGAAGTCGTGAGCCGGCGTGATCTTCACCGCACCGGTCCCTTTCTCCGGGTCGGAATAGGCGTCCGCAACGATCGGGATACGTCGTCCGACAAGCGGGAGAATGGCGAATTTGCCGATGAGATCCTTGTAGCGCTCGTCGTCCGGATGAACCGCGACGGCGGCATCGCCCAGCATCGTCTCGGGACGCGTCGTCGCGACCGTGATGAAGCGGTCCGGCTGCCCTTCGATGGGATAACGGATGTGCCACAGGCTGCCCTTGACCTCGACCTGTTGCACTTCGAGATCGGAGATCGCGGTCTGGAACTTCGGATCCCAGTTCACAAGGCGCTTGTCCTTGTAGATCAGGCCCTRCTTGTGAAGATCGACGAACACTTTCAAGACGGCGCGAGACAGCCCCTCGTCCATGGTGAAGCGCTCGCGCGACCAATCGCACGAGGCGCCGAGACGGATCAGTTGTTCCTTGATCCGACCGCCGGATTCCTCTTTCCACGCCCAAATGCGCTTGACGAATTCCGCGCGCCCCAGCTCCCGGCGATGGATCTGCTGTTCCATCAACTGCCGCTCGACGACCATCTGGGTGGCGATGCCCGCGTGGTCCATTCCGGGCTGCCACAGCACGTCGCGGCCGCGCATACGCTCGAACCGGCACAGGATGTCCTGCAGGGTGTTGTTGAGGGCGTGCCCCATATGGAGCGAGCCAGTCACATTCGGCGGCGGGATGACGATCGTATAGGGCTTCGCGTCCTTCCGATCGGATCGGCCGGCCTTGAAGGCTTCCGCCTCCTCCCAACGCTCTGTCATGCGCGCCTCAACGGCGGCGGGGTCGAAAGTCTTGTCCATCATGGCTGAACCAATGAGTTTGGCGCGGGCGAAGCGCAAGCATGCCGGCGAGAGCGTCAGGCGCGATCTTCTCGCCGAACCGTCGCCGCCCCGGCGGATCACGCCCTAAAAACCGGACGGCATGGTCGAAGTCAACTGGCGGGCGATGGGGCCGGGTCGAAACCAACGCCCACCTTCGCATTCATAGGCTGAACCGGGAGATTTCAGCGGCGGCCGCGGGTCGCCCGCTCGATTTCGTCCCGTACGACGCGTTCGACGATGGGCGGAAGGTTCTCGTCGAGCCAGGCCTTGAGCATGGGTCTGAGCATTTCCTTCACGATGTCGTCGATCGTGCGGGGTGCGTTGCTGGTAACCGGGGCCGGGTTTGCGGATCCAAGGCGGCTGAAAGCCTCTGAAATCGAATGGCTTGCGGCATCGGACAGGATGGCAGCGTGCGCTGTCTCTGCAGGTGCCGACCTCTCGACGACGCTCGGGCGGACCGGCTCAGGAACATCCTCGACGGGGCTCTCGGGCTTTTGGAGCTTAGTCTCGCCGACCGGCGTCATCTCTACCCGATATGGGCGGCGCTCCGCGAGCTCGGGAAAGTCGTCATGAGGATCTGAGGAAAAGATCTGCGGCTCGGCACGGTTCAAGACGCGCTCCTCAGCCGGCAGGGAATCGTTGAGCGCCTCGCGCTCTTCCTGGTCGTCCGCAATAATGCGCCTGATAGAGGCGAGAATCTCCTCCATCGAGGGCTCCTGAACCTTCGGACTCGCTGAATTCATGCGCCGCATCCGATCAAAAAAGACGGGAGGGAATCACCCCTCCCATTATCATCACTATTTCACGGGCTCTCGCTGAAGCAAGACGCCCTGCCGACCTATCCCGCGACTGATCAGCGCCCGTCGGGCGTCGTCAGGCCGTACCAGGCATCCTTGACCTGATCAAAGTGCACCTTGGCACTGTAGTGGTTCACCGCGAGGCCGAGAGCGCGCGAATTCAAGCGGCCCGACGCCTGGACGACGCCATACGACGCAACCACGCGGTCGCGCTGCGCTGTAATGAGCGTCACCCGCGCGTTGAGCAGTTCCTGCTGCGCGTTCAAGACGTCCAACGTCGTGCGCTGGCCGACCCGAGCCTCTTCGCGAACACCGTTCAGCGCCACTTCCGCCGCTTCGACCTGCGCCTGCGCGGCAATGATCTGGGATCGGGCTGCCTCGAGCTGTCCCCAGGCCGAGATCACGGCGGCGCGAACCTGATCCCGAATGGAATCGGCCTCGAGACGCCGCTGGCCGGCGGTTTCCTTGGCTTGGCGCGTGCTGGCCGAGGCAAGACCGCCGTCGTAGATCGGAACGGTCAACTGGGCGACGATGGACGCATTGACGGCCTGATCGCCCTTGATCTGCGAGTCGTAACGCTGTTGCAC
>NZ_JBFUKD010000377.1:0-3624 GCF_056401005.1 Microvirga sp. P4_G7
GGTCTTGGCGACGCAGCCGGAATCCTCGAGGCTGGAAAGAAAGGCGTGCGTGACAAAGGGATTGAACGGATCCGAACCCTCGTCCGTCGAGCGAGCGCAGGAATCCCAAGCCGCGGCCGGGACTGCGCCTAAGCCTTGTGCGATTTTGATCTGGAAAGGCACTGGGTCGAAGGATCTCGCCGCTGACCATCTCTAGGTAAGAGCGCACCGCGACCCTGGCAAGCGCACCGACGACTCAAACGACGTTCACGCGGTCGCAGTCGCCTCGGACCAGACGGCCAGCTCATAGCCGCCAGCCGCCCGGAGACGCTTTGGGCCTCCGGGCGTGCTCAGACGTTGATCAAGGCATGAAGCCTTCGAAGACCATCTGGTCCGCGTACTTTTCGGCGCGGGCGCGGTCTTCCGGATTGCGCACCGTCCAGGTCATGACCGGGATATTGCCGAGGAGCTTGGCAAGATACGGGCCGGCTGCCGGCAAATCCTTCACGTGCCACGAGATGAAGTTCGGCTGCGAGTCGGCGAAATGCAGAAGATTCGCGAGCTTGTACTTCTGCTCCGTCGACAAGATGTCGTCCGTCTTCGATGCATAGTGCAGTTCCGCGATGATGCCGCGGCAGACGTTCGGCGCGATCTTGCGAACAGTCTCGACGATGTCGGGATCGAAAGACTTGATCACGAACGGGCCTTTGTAATCCGCGACGATCTCGCAGACACGCTTGGTCAGCGTCATGTCGCCGTTGAACTTGCTCTTGATCTCGATGACGAGCGGCACGCGTCCGGCAATCTTGTCGAGATAAACCTTCAACGAAGGAATCTTATCTCCACCCTTGGCGCCGGTGATGGCGATGGGCGTGAGGTCGGAGAGCTTGCGCTCGACAACGCGGCCCTTGTCGCCGGTGAGACGATCGAGGTCGAAATCGTGGAAGACGATGGCTTCGTTGTCGGCCGTGAGCTGTACGTCAAGCTCGATCGGGAAGCCGTGCGCGATCGCCGCCTCCGCCGCCGAGAGGGTGTTCTCGATGATGCCGTTGGTTTTGTCATGCAGGCCGCGATGGGCGATCGGCTTCGCGACAAGCCAGCTCGGTGTGCTCATTGGACTTCAAACATTCCTTCGACTTCCACCGCTACGTCGAGCGGCAATTCTGCGACACCCACCGTAGAGCGGGCATGGCGACCCTTGTCGCCGAACACTTCGACCATCAGGTCCGAGGCGCCGTTCATGACGGACGCGAGCGTAACGAAGGATGGCGCGGCATTGATGAAGCCGCCCAAACGGACGACACGAACGACCTTGTCGAGATCGCCGACCGCTGCGCGCAATTGCGCGATCAGGTTGATGGCGCAATTCCGCGCGGCCGCGAAGCCGGCTTCGGGGGACACCACGGAGCCCACCTTGCCCTTGTGTGCATCGTTCAGCTTGCCGTCGACGCCCAGGCAAAGCTGTCCTGAAATCACAATCAGGTTCCCGGTGCGGACGAAAGGCACATAATTCGCCACCGGCGCAGCCGGGGTCGGCAGTGAAATGCCGAGTTCCTGCAGTCTCTTTTCTACCGTGCTCATCTAACGGGTCTCTTCCTTCGCCAACACGCCTGTCTGGATCGGCCTCTTCGGCGCTTCTGGTCGCCCAAGCTTTGGCGGATCGTCGAACGAGACGCAAGCCGGACGTTGCGGCGTCCGGTCGACGCGCCTATCCTGCACAGCTCGAACAAGGAAATCTCATGCGTGGTTTGACTCTGCTGTCGGGTGTCCTCTTGGGACTGGCGTCATCTGCGTCGGCGCAAACGCCGGCTCCGGTTCACCTGGTTCCCCATCGCGCCGTCTATGACATCTCGCTCTCCCGCTCGGGTGGCATGCGTGGGCTCGACAGCGCCAGGGGCCGCATCGCACTCGAATTCGGCGGAGACGCCTGCGACGGGTATACGATGAAGTACCGGCAGGTGACCGTTCTCAACAGCACCGAGACGGGCTCGCGCACCCTCGATGTCCGCACCGCGACCTATGAGGCCGGCGATGGCGCCTCGATGCGGTTTCGCATCGAATCGACGATGGAAGGCATCAACAAGGACAATGTCGACGGCGACGCCAACCTCAAGTCGGACGGTTCGCTCGCGGTCAACCTGAAGCAGCCGAAGCGCGAGGCTTTCGCCGCCGGCGGCCGGACCATTTTCCCGACCGAACACGTCAAGAAACTCATCGAAGCCGCGCGGACGGGCGCCACCACGCTCAGCGTGAAGGTCTATGACGGCTCGGACGACGGCAAGAAAGTCTACGATACGCTGGCGCTGATCGGTCGGAAGATCGATGCCGGTTCGACCGCGAATTTGGAGGAAGCCGCCAAACAGGAGGCGGTGGCGAACCAGGCGCGCTGGCCTGTGACCATCAGCTATTTCCCGGAAGGACGTGGCGATCGCAATCCGGCCTACATCATTTCATTCGATCTCTATGAGAACGGGATCAGCCGGGCGCTCAAACTCGATTACGGCGACTTCGCCCTGAAGGGCGAGTTGAAGACATTGGATCTAATGCCGCCCTCGACCTGTCAGCGCTGACGACCTCTAAGGGCGATTCCCTTTTGCAGGGCGTCGGTTCCGAATTTGTCGCGGATGCGGTCGATGGCGCTCTCCATCTTCACTTGCCGGACGACGCTCTGATCGGCGAGATCGCCTTTGTCGGCTTCCGCCGCTTCGCACAAATCCGCCGCGCCGATGCCGATCAGCCGGTAGGCCGTGCCGTCGCAGGCTGCTTTCAACAATTGCCGCGCCGGCTCGAAAAGCCGCGCCGCCAGTTGCGTCGGCGCAAAACCCGAGCGTGTTCGGGTGAGAAGGCGAAACTCCGAATCCTTGAGTTTGAGGGTGACGCTCTGCCCGGCGAGTTCCGCATCCTTCAGCCTGTGAGAAACTTTCTCGGCAAGCCGCCAGAGGATGGGTTCCAGATCCTCGAAGGATTTCAGATCGACGTTGAAGGTCGTCTCGGCCGACACGCTCTTGGTTTCGCGCTCGACCTTTACGCTGCGCTCGTCCTGGCCGACGGCAAGGCGGGCGAGCCGCTGTGCGTCGCGGCCCAGGGCCTCGAATAGAGTCCGTTGGGGAATATCGCGCAGATGGCCCACCAATGTGACGCCGGCTTTCTCCAGCCGCGCCTGGGCCGCAGCGCCGATCCCTGGAATGATCGATACGGGCTTGTCCGCAAGAAACGCAGCCGCCTCATCGCGACCGATGATCGAGAACCCGCGCGGTTTGGCGAGGTCGGAAGCGACCTTGGCGAGAAACTTGTTGTAGGAGAGGCCCACGGAAATGCTGATGCCGACCTCGTCCTCCACGCGCTTCGCGAACCGGGCGAGAGTCAGGGCCGGACTCGCGTGGTGGAGACGCTCCGTACCCGACAGATCGAGGAAGGCTTCGTCGATGGAGACCGGTTCCACCAGGGGCGTCATCTCGAACATGATGTCCCGGACGGCGTGCGCCGCGATCCGATACTTTTCCATGTTGGGCTTGATGACGACCGCGTGGGGACAGGCCTTCAGGGCCTTGAACATGGGCATGGCCGAGCGCACGCCATATGTCCGGGCGACGTAGCAGCAGGTGGAGACGACGCCGCGCTTTCCGCCGCCGATGATCACCGGCT
>NZ_JBFUKD010000378.1:0-3624 GCF_056401005.1 Microvirga sp. P4_G7
GGACACGTTCGACATGAACCGCCTGGAAGCTGGTCTGACGGCCAATCTGAACCCGTATGTGCCTGTGACGGCGTCGATTCTCTATGCGCGCTACGGCGCGCAGCCGGAACTCGGCTTCCCACGTCGCCGCGAAGGTATTCTGTCGTCGGCGACCTGGAACATCACGCAGAACTGGTACATCTCGGGTTCGGTACTCCTCGACCTCGATCGCTACCTCGTGGCGCGGGACACGTTCGTCCAGCGCTACATGGCGAACCCGGCGACAGCGATCTACAACAAGCAGAACCTCGCTTACGTGAGTTCAATGTCGCTTGGCTTCGGCTACGCCGACGAGTGCACCACGTTCACCGTCAACTATTCCATGTCGCCGCGGGACGTCGCCGTATCGTCCGGCGAGAAGGACAGGAACCAGACCGTCGTGTTCACCCTCGAGCTGCGCACCCTCGGTCAGGCATCGGTCAATCAGAACCTGAGCGGAACGACGTCGGAAGTCGGCACCGCAAAGTGACCCAGGCAGGCGAAAGCCTCGTTCTGGTGACGCAGGGTGATCCGGCCGGTATCGGACCTGAGATCGCCCTCAAGGCGTGGATACAGAGGAAAGAGGCGAACCTGCCGCCCTTCGCGATCCTCACCGATCCCGAGCATCTCCGTCGCGTCGCCACCCAACTCGGGCTCGACGTGCCTATGTCGACAGTCACCGCGCACGACGCGCCATCCGCGTTTGACGCCGCCCTTCCCGTCATTCCGATCGCCGCGAAAGTCCGAGCGCAGAGCGGTCAGCCTGACGTCGCGAATGCCGCCTCCGTCATCGAAGCCATCGAACAGGCGGTGAGTCTCGTACAGGCAGGTCGAGCCAAAGCCGTCGTGACCAACCCGATCGCCAAGCACGTCCTCTATGCGTCCGGCTTCCAGCATCCCGGTCACACGGAGTTTTTGGCGGCTCTCGCCAACGCTGCCGGTGGTACGTTTCACCCCGTCATGATGTTGTGGAGTGAAACGCTCGCGGTCGTGCCTGTGACGGTCCACATTCCCCTGAAGGACGTGCCTCGCACCCTGACGACGGATCTGATCGTCGAGACAGCGCGGATCGTCGACCGCGATCTCAAAGCCCGGTTCGGCGTGAAAGCGCCTCGTCTGGCCCTTGCCGGGCYCAACCCCCATGCCGGCGAAAGCGGGTCGCTCGGCACTGAAGACGACGCCGTGATCGCGCCCGCGGTCGCGATCTTGCGACGCGACGGCATCGCCGCCGAGGGCCCCTTCCCCGCCGATACGCTCTTCCACGCGCGGGCCCGCAGCCGGTACGACGCGGCGCTCGCCATGTATCACGACCAGGCGTTGATCCCGATCAAGACGATCGCGTTCGATGATGCGGTGAACGTGACCCTCGGATTGCCGTTCGTTCGCACCTCCCCCGACCATGGAACCGCCTTCGACATTGCGGGCCAGGGCATCGCGCGACCGGACAGCCTGATCGCCGCCATCAAGCTCGCGGACCGGCTCTCGCACGGGAAAGCGACCGCATGAGCCAGATCGATGACCTTCCCCCCTTGCGCGAGGTCGTTCGAACCCATGGCTTGCTCGCCAAGAAATCGCTCGGGCAGAACTTTCTGTTCGATCTCAATCTCACAAGCCGGATCGCCCGATCAGCCGGTCCCCTCAACGGATTCACGGTCGTCGAAGTCGGGCCCGGTCCCGGTGGTCTGACGCGTGCCATCCTCGCGGCCGGGGCATCGAAGGTCATCGCCATAGAACGGGATACGCGTTGCCTTCCCGCTCTCGCCGAAATCGCGGCGCATTATCCGGGGCGCCTCGAGGTAATCGAGGCCGACGCCCTCGCCTTCGATCCGCGGCCGCTCGTGGGTGAAAGCCCGACCCGGGTGATCGCCAATCTCCCCTACAATGTCGGGACGCCTCTGCTGACAGGATGGCTGACCACGGAACAATGGCCGCCGTGGTGGCAATCGCTGACGCTGATGTTTCAGCGCGAGGTCGCCGAGCGGATCGTCGCCGATGAGCATGTCCCGAAGGATTACGGTCGACTTGGCGTGCTGTGCGGGTGGCGGACCCACGCCAACATCATGTTCGATGTGCCACCATCCGCCTTCGTGCCGCCRCCGAAGATCACATCGAGCATCGTGCACCTGACACCACGCGCAAACCCTCTGCCATGCCGGATCGATGCGCTGGAAGCCGTGACGCGTGCAGCCTTCGGTCAGCGCCGCAAGATGCTGCGTCAAAGCCTCAAGTCGCTCGCCGCCAATCCCGCCGCCATCATTGAAGCAGCCGGACAGCGGGAAACAGCGCGAGCCGAGGAGATTCCAGTCGAGGGTTATGTGGCGCTCGCGAATGCTTGGGATCGCGAGCGGAAATAGTCGGAACGCCGAAAGGGCTCAGGCCAAACGTTCGGCGAGCAAGGTCTGCACGAAATCCGGTAGACCCACACAACGCTCGCGTTTCAGCCGCTCGGCCGATTGGATCGCTTTGAGGCATTGGTAGGATTTGCCGAGATCCTCGTTGACGATCACGTAGTCGTATTCGCTCCAGCGTTCGATTTCACGACGTGCGTTGTCCAAGCGGCGAGCGATCGTTTCAGCGGAATCCTCGGCGCGACGCTCCAATCGCGCTTTCAGTTCCTTCATGCTCGGGGGCAAGATGAAGACGGTTACGACGTCCTCCGGCAGCTTTTCCCGGACTTGCCGTGTTCCCTGATAGTCGATGTCGAAGATCATATCGCGCCCTTCGGCGAGCGCCTTTTCGACCGGTTTGCGCGGCGTTCCATAGAAATTGCCGTGCACCTCCGCCCATTCGAGAAGCTCGTTCCGATCCCGCAGGGCGATGAAGTCGTCGACATCGATGAAATGGTAGTGACGTCCCTCGATTTCCGACGGCCGCTTCGGGCGCGTCGTCACCGAAATGGAAAGCTCGCCGGCGCTGTCGTCGACGAGGCTTCGCGTGAGCGTCGTCTTCCCGGCGCCCGACGGGGACGAAAGGATGAAGATCAGTCCGCGCCTGCCAATCATTGATCCGGGATCTGGACTCATCGCTTACTCCACGTTCTGCACTTGCTCGCGGAATTGCTCGATTACGGCCTTCAATTCAAGCCCAATTCTGGAAATGGAAACGTCATTGGCCTTCGCGCACAGGGTATTGGCTTCACGGCCGAATTCTTGCGCCAAAAAGTCGAGCCTGCGGCCGACCGYGCCGCCTTGGGAAAGCAGACCGCGCGCTGTTTCGACGTGGGCGCGCAAGCGGTCGAGTTCCTCGCGAATGTCGGCCCGGGCCGCGATGAGCACGGCTTCCTGATGCAGGCGATCGGGATCGAGCGTACCCTTGGCGTCGAGGATCTGGGCGATCTGGGACTCCAGTCGCGCACGAATCGCCTCCGGTTGCCGGGCCGGCGCCACATCGGCCTCAACTGTCAGCCGCAAAACGGTGTCGAGATGCTGATTGAGAATTCCAGCCAGCGCGTCTCCCTCGGTGTTTCGAGCGGCTTTGAGGGCATCGATCAAGCGAGGAACGGCGGCGCGGAGATCGGCGAGGAGAGCTGCATCCTGCCCCGGGTCCCCACCCTCCTCCTCGACTTCGACGACACCGCGCACATTCAGCAAGCCGTCAAGAGAAGCT
>NZ_JBFUKD010000379.1:0-3624 GCF_056401005.1 Microvirga sp. P4_G7
TCGGCGCGGAGGAGCGCGAGGATCAACGCCTGGCAATGGTTCTGACCAAGTGGCAAAGCAGAACGGCACGGATCTGGCAACGAGCGACCATCAGCGGAACGTTGCAGCTGATCGCGCTTGTCGTCATCCGCGCGGCGATCATCGGCACGGCCATCTGGCTCTGGTGGCATGATCGAGCGACGCCGGGTGATCTCGCCTATGTGCTGACGACCTACTTCGTCATTCACGGCTATCTGCGCGATGTGGGCATGCACGTGAACAACCTGCGTCGCTCTGTGAACGACATGGAGGAGCTGGTTGCAATCCATCGTGAACCGATCGGTGTCGAGGATCGCCCCGGCGCCTCTGCCATCCGCATCGACCGAGGCGAAATCACGTTCGACGACGTCACGTTCCACTACGCCGGCCACGCCACACCGCTCTATCGCGATTTGGCGCTGACTATTCGCGCCGGCGAACGCGTGGGTCTCGTCGGTCCTTCGGGCTCGGGCAAGACGACGCTCGTGAAGCTGATCCAACGTCTCTACGACGTGACAAAAGGGCGGATTCTCATCGACGGTCAGAACATCGCCGATGCCCGCCAATCGTCGCTGCGCGAGCAGATCGCCATCGTGCAGCAGGAGCCGGTGCTGTTCCATCGCACCCTTGCGGAGAACATCGCCTACGCACGTCCCGGAGCGACCATGGCGGATATCGAACGCGCGGCGAAACTCGCCAATGCGCACGAGTTCATCCTGCGCTTGCCGAAAGGCTATGCGACGCTTGTCGGCGAGCGTGGCGTCAAACTCTCGGGTGGCGAACGTCAGCGCGTCGCAATCGCGCGGGCCTTCCTCGCCGATGCGCCCGTCTTGATTCTCGACGAGGCGACGTCGGCGCTCGATTCGGAATCGGAGACGCTGATCCAAGAGGCGATGGAGCGGCTGATGGAAGGGCGTACGTCGATCGTGATCGCACACCGTCTTTCCACCGTGCGGGCTCTCGATCGCATTCTGGTCTTCGATACGGGTCGCATCGTCGAAGAAGGAACGCACGCGAGTCTCTATCGCAAGGGTGGTCTCTATCGCCGCCTTTGCGACCACCAAGGGCTCGAGTTCACGCGGGAAACCCGCCTGTCCGAAAGTGCGGAATGATGGTCACGGACCGCACTGAATCGGCACGAGCGACGGCTTGGTGGCGTTCACGATCTCGGCGGCGCGCATTGGCGCCGCCGAGATGCTTTGCCGACCGATGATATTTGCTGCGACGGCGTTCACTTTTTCGGGGGCCACCAGCGCGTAACGGGTCGTCGGCATGATGCCGGCAATCCTGCGACCGTCCGCTGCTACGGTCCCGACAAGTCCGACGAAAGCACCCGATTGATCGAAGACCGGTGCGCCGCTGGCGCCTGGTTGGAGCGGAGCGCTGATGGCCGTTCCGTCGATGGCGACGCCGGGCGTCGCGTCGAGCCGCGCCGGTGCGCTCTCAACGGAAAATCCGACGACGAGGAGCTGGCTACCTTCCATCATGTCGCGAGACGCCAAACGCGCCGAAGGCGCCTTGAGATCGTCCGCGAAGTCCCACAGCCACGGTCCGGTTCCCCCGATCCGCAGCGGCTTCACACCGCCGGCGCGCGGATCCTTGCATGTTCCCACGTCGGCGCCAGTCACTATTTGCCGCTTCGCGACGGCAAGACCGGTTCCCAGTACATTGCTGGCTGTGATCGGCGATGGCGGCTTGCCAGCTGCCGGCATTGCGGGTGTCGGCGCTGCAGCGATGGGCATCGGGCCAGTGGGAAACGGCGTGAAGGAATTCGCGATGGCGACAACGATCGGATCGATCTTGGCCGCCAGCGTCTTGTCGTATCCGATCGAGAACGCCCGAATACCGGCAGCGGCGCTAGCGTAGCGCGTGTAGAATTTCCCCGTCGGCGTTTCACCGGCGATCACGAAGAAATCGGGTCTGATGATTTTGTACGTGACCGCGCGACCCGGAGTTTGGATCGCCACGTTGCGATCGAAGAGCGCCTGGAGGGTCGCATCCGGCGGGGCAACGCGGGTGTCGAGGGTAATCTTGCCGTCCGCGCTTTGCCAACGGCTTCCGCCGTTCGGATTGACATCCTGCTTCGACAGCACTTGCGACGGCACGCCGATCCTCACACCAGATTTCGGATCGTCGATGACGGAAAATCCTGCGGTGGTCCGGGCCTGCTGAGCGGCGGCTTGCAACGCGGCGCGCGCGGGGGCGCTCAGGATGCCGGTTGTTGGCAGCTTGCTCCGCTGCTGATAGGCCACGAGAGCATCGAAGGTCTGCCGGCCGAAAGTCCCGTTCGCAATTCCGCTATAATCCCCCGTCCAGATCAGGTTGTCCTGGATGGCACGGCGATCCGCGTCCGGAAGAGCTTCATAAGCGGCCCGGGCGGCGTCGATCGCCGGATCGGAGGCTGCGCGGCCGGCCGGGGAGGGCGCCTGCGCCCAGGCGAGAGGCTGGCCGAGGACGAACGAGAGCACGCAGAACACGAAGACGCCGCGGCAGCACTTGCTACCCATGGAAACACTCCCTTGCTGCCACTGTCATTGTGGGGCCGATGGATGCGGAGAGTATAGAGCGTCTCGCCGCAGTGGGATCCCGTTTTCATGTTTCCCCGCATTTACTTTGACTCGCGCGGTGCACCGTGACACATCACGACGGATCGTCAGATCCTGTTTTGCGCCCCCATGCGATTGTTGCGCTTCCCCCGCTTGCAGATCCTCGTCCGACGACGGGAGATTGCGTTTGTCGTCCTCGCGGCTCTGGTCGGCGTCGCCGCCGGAATCGTCGTCAGCGCGATGGGATTTCTGACGCAGTTCCTGCACAGCTTCCTTTATGGCACGGCCCTCACCGACCGATTGAGCGCAGTGGAGAGCATCACGCGCGAGCAAGCGTTGATCCCGGCCATTGGCGGCCTCCTGGTCGGACTGAGTGCATTGATCGTCGCGCGAACACGCACGAGCCATCTGGTCGATCCGATCGAAGCGAACGCCCTCCACGGCGGGCGGCTGTCTCTCAGCGATAGCCTGATCGTGGCCGGCCAGACCATTCTGTCCAATGGGTTCGGCGCTTCGGTGGGCATGGAGGCGGGCTACACTCAGATGGGGTCGGGAGTCGCCTCGCGCATGGCCCGACGGCTCAACCTGCGCCGCAACGATGTGCGGGTTCTGGTGGGATGCGGTGCCGCGGGTGCGATTTCGGCCGCTTTCAATGCGCCTTTGACCGGTGCGTTCTACGGATTCGAATTGATCATCGGCGTTTACTCGATCGCGACGGTCGCGCCCGTCATGGCCTCTGCCCTCGCGGCGATGTTGGTCACGCGCCTCCTCGGCACCGTCCCCCATCCCATCGAAGTGCCGCCAATCCCCGAATTGTCGGCGGTGGACTACTTCCCGTTTCTCGTTCTCGGCCTCGTCGCCGGCTTCGCGTCGGTCGGAATCATGCGGCTGGTGACCCTTGTCGAGAGGGCTTTCGTGGCGGCGCGGTGTCCACCTCTGATCAGACCCGTTCTTGGCGGCCTCGCCGTCGGGGCGATTGCGCTCTACGTTCCGCAGG
This sequence comes from Microvirga sp. P4_G7, assembly GCF_056401005.1. NCBI lineage: Bacteria > Pseudomonadati > Pseudomonadota > Alphaproteobacteria > Hyphomicrobiales > Methylobacteriaceae > Microvirga > Microvirga sp. P4_G7. The sequence continues at coordinate 3,562 of NZ_JBFUKD010000379.1, forward strand.
TGCTCTCGGCGGGCCATGGCGCTCTGCACGTGGAACTCGAAGGCGGCTCCACATTCCTCATGC
>NZ_JBFUKD010000380.1:0-3623 GCF_056401005.1 Microvirga sp. P4_G7
CTGCAAGGCTGTTCCTCAAGCAAGCCTTGCGTCGAAGAACCGGCTTCTCCCCCGCTGACGCACGAATTTCCCCTCTGACACACGAATTCAGCTGAAAAAACCGAATTCCCCTTCGACCGGCTCCGCTCTATGACACCCTATGCTTTTCAACGAACCATTGCTCGAGGGGCGCCTCATCGAGCGTTACAAGCGCTTCCTGGCCGATATCGACCTCGCCACCGGGGAACGCATCACCGCCCATTGCGCCAATCCCGGCGCGATGCTCGGCCTGAAGGCCCCGGGCAGCCGGGTTCTTCTGTCGCGCGCCACCAATCCGAAGCGGAAGCTTCAGTACAACTGGGAATTTGTGGAGATCGCCGCCGGCGGCGGAGCCGAGCAGCTCATCGGCATCAACACCTCACGCCCCAACGCCCTCGTCGCGGAAGCGTTGCGCGGCGGGCGTCTCGCACCCTTCGCCGGATACGACCGTATTCGTCCGGAGGTCAAATACGGACGTAACAGCCGCATCGATTTCCTGCTCGAAAAGGAAGGCGAGCCGCCGTGTTACCTCGAGGTCAAGAACTGCCATCTCATGCGGGAAGAGGGATTTGCAGAGTTTCCCGATTGCATCGCGGCCCGCAGCGCGAAGCACCTCTATGAACTGACCGACATGGTCGCCGCCGGCGCCCGCGCCGCCCTCGTCTACGTGATCCAGATGAGAGCGGAACGCTTCGACGTCGCGCGCGACATCGATCCTGCTTACGACAAGGCCTTTCGCCATGCGCTGGCGGCCGGTGTCGAATCCTATGCCTATGTCTGCAAGATCACGCCCTCGGAAATCGTCATCGATCATCCGGTCGAGATCGTGACGCCGAGATAATCAGTTCTCCGTCAGGTCCGCTCGAATCCGAGATTCATTCGGGTTTCCAGCATCAGCCGATAACCACGCTCTTCCAGTCTGGAACGGAGATCCACCTGCCACTGGCCGCGGCCGTTCTCCATCAGGAKAAGCTTGGGCAGGAGGGCATCCGGCGCATCGCGCAGGAAGGGGTCGAGGATCAGATCCTCGGCTCCCTCCACATCGAGCTTGATGGCATCGACATGAGTGAAGCCTTCCTGACGGATCAGGTCGAGCAGCGGGATCGAGGGCACGCGGATTGCGTCGGCCTGGCTCGGCCCGACGATCTTGACGCTCGATTCGCCCTTGTTGCGAGGATCGAGGAACAGGGTCAGCTCACCGGCTTTGTCCGCCACCGCGCAGGCAATGGCCTTCACGTTTCCGAACGGGTTCTGGCTGATGTTGTAGGTCAGGCGATCGAAGATGTCCGGCTGCGGCTCGACGGCCAGGATCCGGCCGGATCCCCCCGCTCGCGCGGCCACGAAAAGCGTATAGCCGCCGACATTCGCTCCGATATCGACGAATGTGAAGCCGTCCTTGATGCGGTCCTCCAAGACCGCCCGCTCCTGCGGATCGAAGTATTGCGGCGTGAACAGGATGCGCTTTTCGCACACGTTGTTGTAGGGGTAAATTCTCATGTTCGCCCCAAGCGACTTGACGTCGAGCGGGGCGCCCTTCAGGAGCCGGATCGCCACGTGACGTAGCAGATACGCCATACGCCGACCCGCCCAGCTTTCCGGCATCGCGCGCGTCCGCGAGAGGAGCCACTGCACGAGGCCGGTGGGGGTGTAGGCGCCAAAAGGCCGGGAATCGGACATCTTCACAAGGAACCAGGGATATGAAATGGGCTCAAGGGAAGTGCTCTTGGCATTCTCGCGCCATAATCGCAAGCGAGGCGACGCTGCGGTTGCTTGCGCGATGCGCCACAATGCTTACATTCTGCCTTGAACAGGACCCCTTATGACTGAGCTTGAAACCGTTTCCGCCGGGCGCGTTCGCACCCCCGCCATTCCCATCCACGGACCCGAGGCGTTCGAGGGCATGCGAAAAGCTGGCCGGCTGGCGGCCGAAGGGCTCGATCTGCTCGTCGAACACGTCAGGCCCGGCGTTACGACCGAGTTCCTGGATAAGCTCATTTTCGATTTCGCGATGGACAACGGCGCCTATCCGGCCTGTCTCTATTATCGCGGATACAACAAGACGATCTGCACCTCGATCAACCACGTGGTCTGCCACGGGATACCCAACGACAAGCCTCTGCGAAGCGGCGACATCGTCAACATCGACGTCACCCTGATCCTCGACGGCTGGCACGGGGATTCGAGCCGCATGTACTACGTCGGCGACGTGCCGCGCAGGGCGCAGCGGCTTTGCGAGATCACCTACGAGTGCCTGATGCGCGGCATCGCGGTCATCAAGCCCGGCGCGACGACCAACGACATCGGCGCCGCCATCCAAACCTTTGCCGAAGGGGAGCGCTGCTCGGTGGTGCGTGATTTCTGCGGCCACGGCCTCGGCCGCGTGTTCCACGATGCACCGACGATCCTCCACTACGTCGAGCCGTCCTACAACGTAGAGCTGAAAGCCGGCATGTTCTTCACAGTCGAGCCGATGATCAATCTCGGCCGTTCGCAGGTGAAGGTTCTCTCCGACGGCTGGACCGCGGTGACCCGCGACCGCTCGCTGTCCGCGCAATTCGAACACACCGTCGGGGTCACCGAGACAGGCGTCGAGATCTTCACCCTGTCGCCGAAAGGCTACGACCAGCCCCCCTACGCCCCGACCGCATGAGCGACAGGGACGAAACGCCGCATTACCACGGGCACCGGGACAGGCTGCGCGCCCGTTTCATGGAAGCAGGTGGCGAAGCCCTCCCCGATTACGAATTGCTCGAGCTGGTGCTGTTCCGCTCGATCCCGCGGCGCGACGTGAAGCCCATCGCCAAAGAATTGCTCAAGCGCTTCGGCACTTTCGCCGAGGTGCTGGCCGCCTCTCCGACCCGCCTTCTCGAGGTCGAAGGGATCGGCGAAAGCATCGTCATCGATCTCAAAATCATGGAAGCGGCCGCTCGACGCCTGGCGCGGGGCGAAGTCTCGAAACGGCCGGTGCTGTCGTCGTGGGCCACGGTCATCGATTACTGCCGAACGGCGATGRCGTTCATGGACAAGGAACAGTTCCGGCTCCTGTTCCTCGACAAGCGCAACGCGTTGATTGCGGACGAAGTGCAGCAATCAGGAACCATCGATCACACGCCCGTCTATCCCCGCGAGGTGGTGAAGCGCGCGCTCGAACTGTCGGCCTCTGCGCTCATCCTCGTCCACAACCATCCCTCCGGCGACCCGACCCCGTCGCAGGCCGACATCAAGATGACCCGTGAGATCATCGAGGTGGCCAAACCCCTCGGCATCATGGTCCACGACCACATCATCGTCGGGCGCGAGGGCCATGCGAGCCTGAAGGGACTGCAGTTGATTTGAGGCGTCGGTAACGCGTCATCGCGCGTGGGGGCCGACGCCCTGACGCTCATGGTTCCGTTTTCCTGATTGAAAAATACGTAACGCGCGCCGACGGATTCTACGGTCGGCTGAACGAACGCCGTACATTAAAGACTTTGAAGATAGATAGCGAAAATAAAGCGTTGGCGGTGTCTCCGCTTGAATTTGGTTGGCGCAAAAAGAAACCCGCTGACGCGATGCATATCAAAGCGCCGATTCATACTCTGACGCGCGTTGTCTCAAATGATCCC
>NZ_JBFUKD010000381.1:0-3621 GCF_056401005.1 Microvirga sp. P4_G7
GGTCCGCTCGATTCGGAACAGATCTGATGCGGTTCGTGACGTCGAGTTTCGAGCGCTGCCGTTCGATTTTGGCGGCCCTATTATGCAGCGTTTCTTGTTCGATGAAGCCCCATATGACCTCGTCCTTAATTTTGCTGCGCTGAAACATGTCCGTTCGGAAAAGGACGTCTTCTCCTTGCTGCAGATGGTGGATACGAACGTTGTTCGTCAGGCTCGCTTCAAACGTTGGTTGTCCGACCGAGGGGGCTGTGAGCGGTACTTTGGTGTCTCGACCGACAAGGCTGCAAATCCGACCAGTCTAATGGGAGCAAGCAAGCGCCTGATGGAGGATGTCCTATTCGCGTCCACCATGGAGCGCGATTCCTTCAACATCAGCTCAGCCCGCTTCGCCAATGTTGCATTTTCCAACGGAAGTCTGCTCCAATCGTTTCTGATGCGCTTAGCGGCTAGGCAACCACTCGCGGCGCCGCGGGACACTCGCCGCTATTTCGTCAGTCGACAAGAAGCAGGTGAAATTTGCCTGCTTTCCGCACTGCTCGGGGAGCATCGGCAAATCTATTTTCCACGCTTGGAGCCGGAAACGGAACTCCAGTTGCTTGATGTCGTAGCGCGGAAGGTGCTCTCCTTCCACGGCTACGAGGCTGTCGACTACGACAACGAGGAGACGGCGCGTCACGACTTGGAGGGCCTCGCCTCACGCGGTCAGTGGCCGCTGATCCTGACTCCGCTGGATACCAGCGGGGAAAAGCCTTATGAGGAATTCCTTGGAGAAGGTGAACAAGAGGTCGAGACGACGTTCACGAGCTTGCGCGCCCTTGCGCACCGGGCGACGACGTCCGCCGACGATGGGCTGATCCAACGGCTCGAGCTATATATCAATGAGGCATCTCGCAATGTCTCCAAGGCCGACATTGTCGCTGCGCTTTCCTCGGCGTTGCCTAACTTCCAACATATCGAGACAGGCCGCTCCCTGGACCAACGCGTCTAGGGCAACAGGGAATTATCCGATGAAGCTCAGGACGGCGGAACAACCGCAAGGGCCCGAAGACCAATCTTGCCTTGTCTGTGGTGGGCGATACCAGCCTTCATCCTATCCTGGGCTATTTAAATGTGACTCCTGCGGGTTCATATCGGCGGATCTAAGTATTCCGGAAGAAGAACTGCATGCACTCTATGGAATCGACTATTTCCATGGTCAGGAATACCACGACTACGAGGCTGAGGCGGAAAGTCTTTCGCTCAATTTCCGAAATCGAATTGCGACGCTAAGGACGTTGAGACCGAATCTGGATGAGGCCGAGCTTTTTGAGATCGGATGCGCCTACGGTTATTTTCTTCGGGAAGTTGACGGGTCCGTGCGTCGGGCATCTGGAATTGACATTTCACGGGACGCAGTCGCGATCGCCACCAGCGATCAGAAAGTCGATGCAAGACAAGCGGATTATCTTCACTATGAGATCGGTCGACAAGTCGACATTGTCACCATGTGGGATACGATCGAGCACCTCAAGCGACCGGACCTATTCGTGGAGAAGGCAGGTCGCGACCTAAAGCCAAATGGCCTTCTTGCAATCACAACCGGGGACATCGGTTCGCTCAACGCTCGATTCCGCGGAAAGTCATGGCGGATGATTCATCCCCCGACACATATGCATTACTTCTCCGTCGAGACACTTTCCCAGCTCTTGGATGCGGCTGGGTTTGATATCGTTCACGTGTCACATCCGGGAAACGCGCGCCGCTTGCGCTCAGTGCTTTACTTTCTGACGGCTCTCAAAGGTAACAAGCGTTGGATCTACGATGCGCTACAGAAATCGCCGCTCTTCAATCTCAGCGTTACGGTGAATTTGTTTGATATCATGTACGTTGTTGGACGGAAGCGCGCTGACTCCAAGAACCAAATGCAAACTCTCTGATAGGTCCGACGGCTCAATGTGGATCGTGCCAAAGCCAGGACGTAAGTGCATAATGGTCTTTGATCGAAGGATCTGTCGGCTATGAGCGTGACCGTATTGCTGTACGCGGGCTATACAATAGGAAGTGTCGCGGGGCTTCTGATCCTGAAAACCTACTTGCCGCTGGCGAAGCAAGCGTTCGATGGAATCGTAGTCTGGAACGCCTTGGCGTTTGTAGGAGTCGGAGCGGCACTCTACATTGCGAGCTTCCTACTTTGGCTTGCAATTCTTTCTCGCAGCGAACTTTCGGTAGCCTACCCGATCGCCATTGGCTTGACGCTTTGCCTAACGGCGCTGGCAGGCTGGTTCATCCTCAACGAGCCAGTTTCAGCACTTCGAATTGTCGGAATGAGTTTGATTTTTCTCGGCATAGTGGTCGTGACACGTAGCTGAGGCCGTCCTGACGCTCTGTCGGGATGGAAAATCCCATCCCGACCTAACCGTGCTCCTCAAATCCAACGTAGGGAGCGAGCCGCGTTACCATGAACCGGCGAGCACTGATCCTGCGCGACCTTGTTCTTAAATCAGCGGCGATCATCCTTGGGGAATATGCGCGCTTCGCCTGCTTCGAGAACGGATATCACAGACTCTCGCATTGCCGTTGGAGAGTAAGCTCGAGCGGCGAAAGCCATCTGTCGCTCGGATTGGCGTCTCCAGGCGGCATCATCTGTCACCAAGGACTTCAACGCCGCCACCAATTGCGGCACGTCGCTGCATACCGATGCCACATCTTCCAAGCCCGCAATTCCTTGCGAACCGATGGGCGTGGTCACAAGCGGCAGGCCGTAGCTCAGCGCCTCGATGACCTTCCCTTTGACGCCCGCCCCGAAGCGCAGTGGGACAACTGCGACTCGACTGTGATCATACAAGTCGCGAAGTTCCTCGTCCGTCACGTACCCAGTGACATTCACACGTGGTGAACTGAGGTCTCTAACTTCAGAGGTCGGATTTGACCCGGCCAATACGACATCGACGGGACCAATCTCCGCCTCAAGCTGTGGGATGATCTCTCGAACGAGGAACTTGGCGGCATCGACGTTCGGCGGATGAGCAAAGCCGGCAACGAATAGAATTGATTGGTCGCGCGTAGGCTCCGGAACATCAGAAGGCGGTTCGAATGAGAACGGTACGATCGGCAGCGCCAGCGTCGTAGGCGACATATGCCTCACCTGATCCGCCTCTTCGATCGACGGGTAGATAACGACGTCAAATCCACGCCAAACGCGCCTTTCAAGGCGCTCCATCAGCCTGGACTGCTCAAGCAGGTTTTCGTCGCCTGTCAGCTCCGCTTGCCGCCGCATGCGGGCGAAATGCAGATCGTGCCCATAGTAGCTGAGGACCGCATCTGTCTTGCCGACAATTTCGGAAAGCGTATCTGCCGCGACTTCAGGCCGATTGACGAGGATGTGATCTAGTTCCGCGCCATTTTCCGCGATCCACGCTTCCAACGTTTCGGGGCTCCTCCCATCGATAACTTCGACGCCTTTTCGCTCGAGGCGGCGAGCGTAGATCTCGCTGTAGATTCGATTGTGCGGCCAGAACTTGACGTTCCATCCGGCATCCACAAGGGAATCTATGATTCCCATCGTGCTCTTGGAACCCGCGTCCTTGTCAGGTTCGGGAACATAGTGGTCGATGACGAGAATTACTCTTTGGGCAGACGCAC
>NZ_JBFUKD010000382.1:0-3606 GCF_056401005.1 Microvirga sp. P4_G7
GTTCTGCAAGGCGTTCTTCGAGGTCGAGCAGGTGAAGATGCGGTTCCGGCCGTCCTACTTCCCGTTCACCGAGCCGTCGGCTGAAGTCGACATCCAGTGCTCGCGCAAGGGCGGAGAAATCCGCTTCGGCGAGGGTGAGGATTGGCTCGAAATTCTCGGCTGCGGAATGGTGCATCCCAACGTCCTGCGCAATTGCGGGCTCGATCCCGACAAGGTCCAGGGCTTTGCCTGGGGCATGGGAATCGACCGCATCGCCATGCTGAAATACGGCATGCCGGACCTGCGACCCTTCTTCGAGGCGGACGTGCGCTGGCTGAACCACTACGGGTTCCGTCCGCTCGATATCCCATCCCTCGTCGGCGGCCTGAGCGCATAAAGGAGAGGCATCATGAAATTCACTCTCTCCTGGTTGAAGGATCACCTCGACACGAATGCGTCGTTCGACGACATCGTCGAGACGCTCACGCGCATCGGTCTCGAAGTCGAGAGCGTCGATGACAAGGCGAAGGCGCTCGGCGCCTACACGGTCGCCTATGTGGTCTCGGCCGAGCAGCACCCCAACGCCGATCGCCTGCGCGTCTGCATGGTCGACACGGGCGAAGGCGCGCCGATCCAGGTCGTCTGCGGCGCGCCAAACGCCCGCACCGGCATGAAGAGCGTGTTCGCGCCGCCGGGCACCTACATCCCCGGAAAGGGCATCACGCTCGGTGTCGGAACGATCCGCGGTGTCGAGAGCCGCGGCATGTTGTGTTCGGGCGCAGAGCTCGAATTGTCGAACGACCACGACGGCATTCTCGATCTTCCCGCCGATGCACCCGTGGGCATGCCTTACGCCGCCTACGCTGGCCTCGACGATCCGGTGATCGAGATCAATCTCACGCCGAACCGTCCGGATTGTACGTCGGTCTTCGGCATCGCGCGTGATCTCGCGGCGGCCGGCCTCGGCACCTTGAAGAACAGCGCGGTGAAAGCTGTCGTCGGCAAGGGCGCGTCGCCGGTCTCCGTGACCCGCGATCTCGCGTCGGCGGACGAGAAGCTTTGTCCGACTTTTGCACTGCGCCTGGTGCGTGGCGTGAAAAATGGCCCGTCACCCGAATGGCTCCAGCGTCGCCTCGTCTCCATCGGTCTCCGGCCGATCAACGCGCTGGTGGACATCACCAATTTCATCACGTTCGATCGCGGACGTCCGCTTCACGTCTTCGACGCCAGTAAGGTGAAGGGAAATCTCGCCGTCCGTCGCGCCAAGGACAGTGAGGAAATCGTTGCCCTCGACGGAAAAACCTACAAGCTCGATCCCGGTGTTCTCGTGATCGCCGATGAGAAGGGCGTCGAGTCCATTGCCGGCATCATGGGCGGCGAGCATTCGGGCTGTGACGAAACGACGACGGATGTGCTGATCGAATCCGCTCTCTGGGATCCGCTCAACATCGCGCAGAGCGGCCGTAAGCTCGGCATCATCACCGACGCGCGATATCGCTTCGAGCGTGGCGTCGATCCGGCCTTCTGCGTGCCCGGTCTCGATCTCGCGACACAGATGGTCATCGATTTGTGCGGGGGTGAGGCCAGCGAGTCGGTCGTCGAAGGCGCCGTTCCGGTGCAGACGCGCGTCGTCGAGTTTCCGTGGACGGAAACGCGCCGCCTCGCCGGCCTCGACGTGCCGCAGCCAGAAGCGAAATCGATTCTCGAAAAGCTCGGCTTCCGTGTCGAGGGAACCGGCGAACGGGTGAGCGTCGTGCCACCCACCTGGCGCCCCGACATCGAAGGCAAGGCCGATCTCGTCGAAGAAATCATCCGTATCGCAGGCGTCGATCGCATTKCGCCGCAGCCATTGCCGCGTCTCGAAGCGAGCGTCGCCAAGCCGATCCTGACCTTGATCCAGAAGCGGACTCGCCTTGCCAAGCGAACGCTCGGGGTGCGCGGTCTCGTCGAAGCCGTCACCTGGTCCTTCATCGCGAAGGACGAGGCGGTCCTTTTCGGTGGGGGGGATTCCAAACTGGCTTTGGCGAACCCTATCGCAGCCGATCTGTCCGACATGCGCCCGAGCCTGCTTCCGGGCCTTCTCAAGGCGGCGCAGCGCAACGCCGATCGCGGCTTCGGTGATGTCGCCTTGTTCGAAGTCGGGCAGTGTTTCCAGACGGATGAGCCGGAAGGCCAGACTATCAAAGCTGCCGCCGTCCGCCGTGGCACGGCGCGAGCCGAGGCTGTCGGTCGGCACTGGGACGGCGGCGCGATCGCGGTCGACGCATTCGACGCCAAGGCCGATGCGCTCGCGCTTCTGACGTCCCTGGGTATCCCCACCGGAGGTCTGCAGGTGTCTCCCGGTGGGCCGGCATGGTTCCACCCGGGCCGTTCGGCGACTCTGCAATTCGGACCCAAAAATATCGTCGGTGCGTTCGGCGAAGTGCATCCGAAAGTCCTGAAGGCGCTCGATCTCAAGGGGCCGCTCGTGGCGTTCGAGATCACCCTCGATACGCTGCCGCCACCGAAGGCCAAGCCGACGAAGATGAAACCGAAGCTCGTGCTTTCCGACTTCCAGCCGGTCAGCCGCGACTTTGCCTTCGTGGTCGCTCGAAACGTTCCTGCTGCGGATGTGGTCAAGGCGGTTCAGGCTGCTGAGCGCCAGCTCATCGTATCCGTCGACGTGTTCGACATTTACGAGGGGACCGGTATTGATCCGGACAAGAAATCCGTCGCGGTCGCAGTGACGCTACAGCCCACCGAAAAGACATTGACCGACGTTGAGATCGAGGCGGTTTCGCAGAAAATCGTCGGCGAAGTGGTCAAGAAGACCGGCGCAGTGCTGCGGGGATAACCTCGGCCGGCTGTATACGACGTGCATCCCGGATCGTGGTTACGACCCCGTCCGGGATGATGGTTTCGCCCCGTTCAACGGGTTCGCCTCGTCCCATTCGTAGCGGATGGTATCGAAGCGCATCGACCTTGCGTCGACCATCAAGAGACGACCGACGAGGCTTTCCCCGAAACCGACAATCTCGCGGATGACCTCCATCGCCATCAGGCTTCCCATCACGCCCGCAAGCGCGCCGAGGACGCCCGCCTCAGCACAGGTGGGAACCATGCCCGCTGGCGGCGGGGACGGGAACAGGCACCGGTAGGTCGGATTCGGTCGACCGTCAGGGCCGGCTTCGTGCGCGCGGATCGTGGTCAGCGTTCCATCGAATTGGCCCAACGCGCCCGTAATCAGCGTCCTGCCCGCGTGGAAGCAGGCGTCCGAGACCGCATAGCGGGTCTCGAAATTGTCGGAGCCGTCCGCGACGAGATCATAGGCGCTGAGCAGTTCGCGGGCATTTTCCGCCGTGATCCGGACAGCGTGAACCTTGATCGCGACGTGTGGATTGAGGCGCCGGATCTGGTCCGCAGCACTCTCGGCTTTCGAACGCCCGACGTCCGGCGTCCCGTGGATCACCTGGCGCTGCAGGTTGGAGAGCGAAACGGTGTCGTCGTCGACGATTCCCAGGGTACCGACACCCGCCGCGGCGAGATATTGCAGGAGCGGTGCTCCGAGACCTCCGGCCCCGATTACCAGGATCCGCGCCGCTTTGAGCTTCGTCTGGCCCGGCCCCCCGACGTCCCTGAGGACGAGGT
>NZ_JBFUKD010000383.1:0-3603 GCF_056401005.1 Microvirga sp. P4_G7
GGTCAGACCGGATGCGATTTTCATTCAAAGCGAGTCGTCCGAGTATTTTCATGCGGAGAATCCGTCCGCCATCAAACCGGCGGAGATCATGAATTCGCGCCGCTTCCTGTCCCTCGATCTGACATACGGACGCAGGGTCGATTCCGAGATGTACGAGTACCTCTTGGATAATGGCATGACGCGCGAGGAGTACCATTTCTTCCTCAGCCGCTCCTCCCTTCGCCATCACTGCATCATGGGCAATGATTATTACGTGACGAACGAGCACCGCGTGCATGCCGACGGCACCACGTGCTCCGCGGGAGACGTATTCGGATATGACGAGATCACGCGCCAATACTACGACCGCTTCCGTCTCCCGGTGATGCACACGGAAACGAACTTCGCTCAAGGTCCGGCGGGAGACGAGGCCGTCAACTGGCTCTGGAAGCAATGGGCGAATGTCTTGCGGGTGCGCAACACGGGCGTGCCCGTCGTCGGCTTCACGTGGTACTCGCTGACCGACCAGATCGATTGGGACGTGGCGCTGCGCGAGGAGAACAACCGCGTGACCCCCGTCGGCCTCTATGATCTGGATCGTAACATCCGGCCCGTGGGCGCATCCTACAAACAGCTCATTCGCGACTGGTGCGATATCCTCCCGGCCCAGAGCGTGTGCCTCGCCGTCCCCTTGTCGCTGCCCAGCGATTGCTATCAGCGGCCGGTCGAGCGCCGGCGGGAGAATGTGCGACGCTTCATCGAGAATGAAATGAGGCCGCGGGACGATAGCCAACAATCGTCACACTGATATAGGTAGGGACGATTCCAGTTCGGGCGCCGGGAGGAGGGCGCCTTCAGTCATGCTCGTCGACAGCCATTGCCATCTCGATTTCCCCGATTTCCAGACGCGCCTTCCCGACGTGCTGAGCGCGGCCGCGCAGGCCGGCATCGGCCGTATGGTCACGATTTCGACCCACGTGTCGCATTTCGAGACCTATCGGCGGATCGCCGAGGAGCACGATGCGGTGTTCTTTACGGTGGGCACTCACCCGCACAACGCCGCCGTCGAGCCCGACGTCCCAGTCGAGCGGCTCGTGGCGTTGTCGCAACACCCGCGCTGCATCGGGATAGGGGAAGCCGGCCTCGACTATCACTACGACAAGAGCCCGCGGGACGTGCAACAGCGTGTCTTTCGGGCCCATATCGCCGCCGCCCGGCTTTCTGGATTGCCGCTCGTCATCCATGCGAGAAATGCCGACGACGACATGATCGACATTCTGAGCGGTGAGATGGGGAAGGGCGCCTTCAAGGCCGTTCTGCATTGTTTCTCGTCTGGGCGGAAGCTCGCCGATGCCGGCGTCGCGATGGGTTTCTACGTCTCGTTTTCAGGCATCCTGACGTTCAAGAAATCCGACGATATCCGCCAAATCGCAGCATCGGTGCCGCCTGAGAGATTGCTCGTTGAAACGGACGCGCCTTACCTCGCGCCCGAACCCTATCGCGGCAAGACCAACGAGCCGGCATTCGTGGTCCATACGGCCAATCGTCTCGCCTCGGTCATAGGCCTGTCTCAAGCCGACACCGCCCGGCTGACGACGGACAATTTCTACCGATTGTTCTCGAAGGCCGACACCGCCGATCGTGCGGCGGGCCTGGTGCCAGTCTCATGAGTCTCGCGATCACCATTCTCGGCTGCGGATCGTCCGGCGGCGTTCCGCGCGTCGGTTCCGGCTGGGGTGCCTGTGATCCCACAAATCCGAGAAACCGGCGCCGGCGCTGCTCCGTGCTGATCGAACGACGCTCGGCGGAAGGAACGACGCGCGCGCTCGTCGACACGTCGCCCGACCTGCGCGAGCAGCTTCTCGACGCGGGCGTCAACCATCTCGATGCCGTGCTGTACACGCATCAACATGCGGACCACACCCACGGCATCGATGATCTCCGACCACTCGTCATCGCCATGCGCCAGCGCATTCCGGTTTATGCGGACCGCGTGACGAGCGAATTGCTGTTCGCGCGCTTCGGCTATTGTTTCGAAGCGCCCTCAGGAAGTCCGTATCCGCCGATCCTCGAAGCACACCTTATGAAACCGGGCAACGGCATCCATATTCAGGGCAACGGAAAACCCATCGCTATCCTGCCGTTTCATTTGGTCCACGGCGACATCGATTCCCTCGGCTTCCGGATCGACAAGATCGCCTATGCGCCCGATGTCAGCGTCATGYCGGACGAGAGCTTGCCCCATCTCGAAGGCCTGGACGTCCTCATCATCGACGCACTTCGCTACACGCCGCACCCAACGCATTTCTCCGTGTCGGAGGCCTTGTCCCTCATCGAGCAGGTCAAGCCGAAACGCGCTGTCCTGACCAATCTGCACTCGGACCTGGACTTCGACGCGCTGCGCAGCGAACTCCCACCGCACGTCGAACCAGCCTTCGACGGGATGGTGATCACGGCGGCCTGAAGCGGGGGGCGGCTTCAATACGGGAATTAGCCAGCCAATATCGCCCGCTTGGCGAGATGGCAGATCGGTGCCTATCATATTGCCGCCGACCCATTGTCCCGCTGGTTAACGGCTCGGAGATGACCTACAGTCCAATCCACGTTGAAGTGACTATGGGCTACGAATTCGTCCAGAATTGTTGATTGGGTCGAGTGTCCAARCAGGAAGGCCGGCATGGCTGCTTCGCTTCATCCCGCTGCCCCCCATCATCTGCCGGGCTTCATCACCGCCCCCGGGGAAACCGACGTCCTCATGGTGGTGATGGCCGTCATTCTGATCATCGCCTTGCTGGCGATCGGAAACCTGTTTCTGACAGTGCATACCTTGCCCGAGCGTATCGCACACAAGTCCAAGAAGCTTCAGCTCGAGATCGTGGCCGTGCTGGGACTGCTGGCCCTTTTGACCCACGTTCATGCTTTCTGGGTCGCCGGATTGATGCTCGCCCTCATCGATATCCCCGATTTCGGTGGGCCGCTCGGCAGAATGGCGGGGTCCCTCGAAAAGATCGCCGGCATCCCGCCAGGGAAGGGGGCGGACGACGTGCCTGATGATCCCGCTGCCGCCGCGACGCTTGTCGACGAGGGGGAACCGCAAACCCAGTCCGAGCCGAAGTCGGTTCGGGCAAGCGCAGGAAACTGATCCATGCTCGAGCTGCTTCTGTGCTCCCTGCTGACCATCCTGCCTGACTACCTCTACCGCCGCTATGGCCAGGGCAAGCGGCTCGGCAAGGAAATCACGCTCTATTCGGTGTGGTACGAGCTGAGGTGGGGCATCGTCGGTTGCCTGATGCTCACCGTGTCTCTGATCACGGTGATCTTCTACAACCACCCGTCGACGACGAACGCGACCTTGTTCTACCGCACGGTCCCGATCCTTCCGGAGACCAGCGGGCGCGTCGCCGAGGTCTATCTCGGGTTCACCGGAGAGGTCAAACAAGGGGCGCCTATTTTCAGGCTGGACAGCGCGACACAGCAGGCGGCAGCGGAGTCCGCCCGCCTCAAAATTGCCGAGGAAGAGGCCGCGCTCGTGGCGGCTCGGGCCGATGTCCTCGCGGCAGAAGGCAAGATCCAGGAGGCCCGAAGCGCCTACCAACAAGCCCTCGACGAGTTGCTGACCAAGCA
>NZ_JBFUKD010000384.1:0-3589 GCF_056401005.1 Microvirga sp. P4_G7
ATATCGGACCATCATGACCGCCAGCTCGAAAGCCGCCACCGACCTTCTCGCTCCCAACGATCTCGAGGCCTGGTGGCTGCCGTTCACGGCCAATCGGTCCTTCAAGCAGCATCCGCGCATGATCTCGCGCGCCAAGGGCATGTATTACTACACTCCCGAGGGTCGGGAAGTGATCGACGGCGCGGCCGGATTGTGGTGCTGCAACGCGGGTCACAACCGCGACGAAATCACCGCGGCCATCCAGGCACAGGCCCAGGAGCTCGATTACGCGCCGGCCTTCCAGTTCGGCCATGGCGGCGGCTTCACGCTGGCCTCGCGTCTCGCTCAGCTCGCGCCGGGTGATCTCGACCACGCTTTTTTCTGCAATTCGGGATCGGAGGCTGTCGATACGGCCCTCAAGATCGCGCTTGCCTATTGGAATATCACCGGACAGGGCAGCCGCACCCGCCTGATCGGCCGCGAACGCGGTTACCATGGGGTCGGTTTCGGCGGAATTTCCGTCGGCGGCATCGTCAAGAACCGCCAATTCTTCGGCACGCTGCTCGCCGGTGTCGATCACCTGCCACACACCTACAACCGGGCCGAGCAAGCCTTTTCGCGCGGCGAACCCGAATGGGGCGCCCATCTTGCCGACGACCTCGAGCGCATTGTCGCCCTCCATGACGCTTCGACCATCGCCGCGGTGATCGTCGAGCCGATGGCGGGCTCCACGGGTGTCCTCGCGCCGCCCAAGGGCTAYCTSMAGCGCCTGCGCSAGATCTGCGACAARYACGGCATCCTSCTGATCTTCGACGAGGTCATCACCGGSTTCGGCCGTCTCGGCACCCCCTTCGCCGCCGAGCGCTACGGCGTGATCCCCGACATGATCACCTTCGCCAAGGGCGTGAATTCAGGTGCCGTCCCCATGGGTGGCGTGATGGTCCGAAAGGGACTCTACGAGGCCTTCATGAAGGGGCCGGAGAACTCGATCGAACTCTTCCACGGCTATACCTATTCGGGCCATCCCCTCGCCTGCGCGGCGGCACTCGCGGCCCAGGACATCTATCGGGACGAGAAACTGTTCGAACGCGCCAAGGCCTTGGAGCCGGTCTGGGCCGATGCCGTCCACTCCTTGAAGGGGCTGCCCAACGTGCTCGACATCCGCACGATCGGCCTCGTCGGCGCCATCGATCTCGCCTCGAAGCCCGACGCCGTCGGCCGCCGGGCCTTCGAGGCCATGGATCGCGGCTTCCAAGACGGCGTCATGATGCGCATCACTGGAGACACCATCGCCCTCTCGCCGCCGCTCATCGTCACCGAGGAGCAGATCGGCGAGATCGTCGACAAGATCGGCAAGGTCATCCGCGCAGTCGCGTAATGGCGGCGACGGCACACCGCAACGTCATCACCGGCCTTGTGCCGGTGACCTCGATCGGTGAACCGCGGCGCCTTTCCGATCGAGGTGGCCGGGACAAGCCCGGCCATGATGAGGGGCGCGGCTTCAGCTCATTGCCGAGAGGGCGGCTCCCACTCCAGCCACGACGAGGAGCAGGTCGATCCGACCCCAGCCCTTGCTCCTCCCCGCTTCGCGGGTTACGACGCGGCACGCCTTTCTCCTGAGAAGACTGCTTCAGAACCCATGTCCAAAGCCGATAAAATCAAGGCACGCGCGCCGCGCGGCTTCGCCGATCGCGGGCCCGCCGATCTCGCCGCGACCGAGCGCATGCTCGCCAAGATCCGCGAAACCTATGAGCTCTATGGCTTCGAGGCAGTCGAGACGTCGTTCGTGGAATACACCGATGCGCTCGGCAAGTTCCTGCCCGACCAGGACCGCCCGAACGAAGGCGTGTTCTCGTTCCAGGACGATGACGAGCAGTGGCTCTCGCTCCGCTACGACCTGACGGCACCCCTTGCCCGCTACGTGGCCGAGCATTTCGATGCCCTGCCCAAACCTTATCGCAGCTATCGCGCGGGTTGGGTGTTTCGCAACGAGAAGCCGGGTCCGGGACGTTTCCGTCAATTCATGCAATTCGACGCGGACACCGTGGGCGCCGCCTCGGTTACCGCCGACGCCGAGATCTGCATGATGGCCGCGGACACGCTCGATAACCTCGGTCTGAGCGGGCAATACCAGATCAAGATCAACAACCGGAAGGTGTTGGACGGCGTTCTCGAAGCGATTGCGCTCGGCGGCGACGACAAGGCCGGCCAGCGTCTGACTGTACTACGCGCCATCGACAAACTCGACCGGCTCGGCGCCGATGGAGTGCGGCAGTTGCTCGGCCCTGGCCGCAAGGACGAGAGCGGGGACTTTACGAAAGGCGCGGGCCTGGAGCCTGACGCCATTGAGCGCGTCCTCGCCTTCACCGCAGCGAAGGGCGATACGAACGCCATCAGCATCGACAATCTCAATAAGGTCGTGGCCGGATCGGCTCGCGGCGAGGAAGGCGTCAAGGAACTCGCGGAAATCGCCGCGTTGGTAGCCGGATCGGATTACGATGGCCGCATCATCATCGATCCTTCGGTCGTTCGCGGCCTGGAATACTACACCGGTCCCGTCTACGAGGCCGAGCTGACCTTCACCGTCACCGACGAGGATGGACGCCCCGTGCGTTTCGGGTCGATCGGCGGCGGCGGGCGTTACGACGGGCTGGTGGGGCGCTTCCGCTCGGAGCCCGTCCCCGCGACCGGTTTCTCGATCGGCGTTTCGCGACTTCTCTCCGCTCTGCAGATGGTCAAGAGCCCGATCGTGTCGGGACAGGACAACCCAGGTCCGGTCGTCGTTCTCGTGATGGATCGCGACCAGGTCGCGGCCTACCAACGCATGGTCGCGGCGCTTCGGAAAGCCGGCATCCGGGCCGAGCTCTATCTCGGCTCGTCGGGCATGAAGGCGCAGATGAAATATGCCGACAAGCGGCAGAGCCCCTGCGTCATCATTCAAGGCTCGAATGAGCGGGAGCGCGGCGAGGTCGAGATCAAGGATCTCATCGAAGGGGCGAAAGCTGCCGACGCCATCGCGTCCAATGCGGAATGGAAAGCATCGCGGCCGGCTCAGTTTTCGGTCGGTGAAGACAAGCTCGTCGACGCAGTCCGGGACGTGCTGGCGCGCCACTTCGCATAAGGTCTTCTCGTCCGTTCATGCTGCGCCCAAACCGCCCACGCTGGAACCCTTCCGGCGTCGAAGGGGTTTATCTCCGAAGCTTGACCATCAGGAGAGAGTTATGGCGAAGGCGAAAGCAAAAGCGAAGAAGACGGMGAGTCGAACCAAGAAAGTCGAATCGAACGGTTTGGCGAGCTTCAAGCTCCCGAAGGCGATACGCAATTTCGGTCCGATGAAGGATCTGATGAAATCCGATCTCGGTCGGGAAATTCTCGCCGATGCACTCATTGCGGCTGCGGCCGCAGCGGCAGCGGCCTTGACGCGTTCGGCTCATGCGAAGAGGGCAGGATCGTCGGCCCTGGACGCGGGTGCTTTGGCCGGTCGCGCCGCGCGCGATGCCGTACAGACCGCATCGGGAGCGGTCGCCGAAGTCGTCGCTGGAACGGCACGCCATTTCCTGCCGGCATCGCTGACGTCGCATTACAACGATGCCGACGAAGAGGATGAAGT
>NZ_JBFUKD010000385.1:0-3584 GCF_056401005.1 Microvirga sp. P4_G7
CTCAACACGAGTTACCGGCAGAATCGAGCCGATAGACCGTACGATGGGCACAGGCGGGGCGAACCAGTGTTTTTCCATGTGCATTCCCGCAAGGAATTGCGCTTTTCCGATAGTCGTAGCGGGATAGGAGCATAGCACGGATGGGCCGGGCACCCCACGTAACGATTACGGAGGAGCGCCTGGAGCGCGCGCTCGCCTACGCCGCTTTCGTAGTGACGCGGTACGGCGCCGTCTATGCCCCGCTGTTTGACCGACTGGAGCGGGAGCTTGTCGAATATCGGCGAAAACACGACTCCGTAGAAGACCGAACGAAACGGCTTTTGGGCCATCACACTCGGGAAGGTGCCCTGAAAGCGATCCGCTGAAGCCACTCCAGCTTTTGAGAGAGGCTTGGACCGGAGCCATATTTCGGTCTCGAATATTTGTGGCCCATGAGGGCGGCGATCAGCTTTTCAGGCGCTTCGACGGCTGTGAGGCGATCCTCGAATGTGTGTCGTAGCGAATAAAGCGTCTGCCCGTCGGGTCGCAATCCAGCGTTCCCCATCACCTTGTTCACGATCGCCGAAAGTCCGGCGCCCTTGTCCCTATATCGTGGAAATCCGTTTGGCTGAGCTTCCATGGCCCGGAGAGCGACTCCGACCAGGGGAATATCCCGTTCAGACTGCTCCGTCTTCATTCGTCTACCATCGGGACGGACACGGACATGCGGGACAGCGTGATCAAGGATTATCGTTTCGCTTGTAAGGTTCACCGCTTCTGAAAGGYGAAGTCCGGTTTCCGCGACCAGATACACGACCCGGCGAGCCTCGTCGTTCAGCTGATCTAGTGCCGCCGTTTCCAGTATTTTCGACTGGACGAACGCCGCCGAATAGGGAACACGCGAAGCGGTAGTCTCCCCTTCAATCCGCAGCTCGCCAAAGACTTTATCGAGGCCCAACCGATCGGAGGTTTCGATCGTGCGAAACATCTTATTGAGATGCCCGATGTCCTTGTTGGCCGTCCCGATCTCAACGTCGCCAGATAGAACGCGATCTTGCCACCAAACGCGAAAATCGAGTGCGTCGCCGCGCGTCACGCGATTGATCGCCTTGTCCCCGATGACCTCGATAAGGTTTTCGATCGCTCTTTTCTTGGGATTTTCCCACTTGCGGACTTGATCGGTGGACATATCCATCCGGGATGCGGCGGTGATCGACTTGAACCGATCAAGGAGTTCGGAGAGCATCAGCCGAGGTTCGGCCTCCCCACCAAGAATGGCCACATGGGCCGCTTCATCATCAGGCGCTCTCAACTCCATCAGCCGCTCGAAGCGCTCGACAACGTCGAGGATGGTGCGGTTGGCTAGATCGTCAGCCGGGGCGTAATCGAAACCGAGGGTACGGGCGCGCCTGCGTGCTTCGAGATATCTGGTTCTGGCTTCGGTGGACCTGCCATCGACCAAGCCGCGCCAATAGGCTTCAAGGACGCCGTTCAGTCTCGACGCTGTTTTTCTTGCCCGTATCGCCTTCGGATCATCTGCGATTCGGATCTTGGTGGATTGCCGGACGACACCTCGCAGATCGAGTTCGCGATACTCGTCTGGAACACGTCTCACGAAGTGCCACATTCCCGCGCGGCGTGTCAGATAATCGGCCAAATGGGAGCCCGCATGTTGGACGTTTTGTTGTCCATTTTTGTGCCAGATGCGAGGCCAGAAGGTCAAGCGGAAGAATAATTCCGTTTATTTTCCGATACTTAAGGGGAAGCACGGTGGCGGARACGGAGGGATTCGAACCCTCGATACCCTTTTGGGGTATGCTCATTTAGCAAACGAGTGCCTTCAGCCGCTCGGCCACGTCTCCAGTGGCGGGTTTCTTAGGGGGTCCTCGGTACGCGGTCAATGCTGTTTGTACGCGACAGGGGGCCCTCGTCATGGGGGCGAAGGACGATCCGTGCCCTTCGTCAGTCGCTTTCGGGCCGGCGCGCCGCCTTCAGGCGTCGCCGCTCGTAGTGCTTGGCAAGGCGGAGGTGGCGAGAAATGGCGTAATTCATGGCGGTCAGAAAGCCGTAGGTGCCGCGAAACAGATGCCGCCGGCCGAAATAGGCCTTGATGAACGCCGCCGGCATTTCGAAGTAGATTCGCCACGTCGGGATCGAAATGCCGCGAACTTCGAGATCGAGCGCTTGCTGGTCGGAATAGCGGTTGAGCTTGCTGATCTGGTCGCCGAGGGAACGGACCGACCAATGATGAACGGTTCCACGCAACCGGCCGATTCGCGTACCGGGTTCGAGTGAGACCCTGTCGTGAACCGGTGACGGCGAATACCGGCCGGCATCCTTGCGGTAGAGGCGGACCGGAGCCAGGGCGTAGGCGAGCGGATGCGGAGCCGCCTCCCCCGGAAAAATTTCGGCGATCTTGATGCGATAGGCCGGATAAGGCGGCTCGCCCTGCGCAAACAGCGTGCGGATCTCCTCCCGCAAGGCGGGCGGCACGACCTCGTCCGCGTCGAGGTTGAGGAGCCATTCGTGCCGGCACAATTCCTCGGCAAAGCGCTTCTGCGGACCGTAGCCCGGCCATTCGTTGAAAACGACACGGGCGCCGAGGTCCCGAGCAATATCCTGGGTTCCGTCCATCGAGCCCGAATCCACCACCACGAGGTCGTCCGTCAGGTCCCGCACCGCACGGATGGTCTCGCCGAGACGATCGGCTTCGTTTTTGGCGATGATGAAGATCGAAATGGGCAACATGGGCGGGGCAATGGGTGACGTGAACTGCCTAGCCGTCGCAGYCCGGCGTTGCAAGCGCCGCTGAGCCGCCTCGGGGTCCGTTTGCCCCATCAGCCCGCGCTGAGCGCCCGAGCCCGCTCCTCGGCCTCCGCAGCGACCCCAGCGAGGCTTAAATGAGCCATCAGCGGGAAGTGGTCCGATGCGACCCGAGTCAGGGGCGTCCGCACCGGCCCCGCGTCGAGGATCCGGATGGCCGGCGTGACGAAGATGTGGTCCAGCCTCAGAACCGGCGCCCGGGTATGGAAGGTCGGTCGGGGCTCCGCTCTCGGCGAATGGACCTGTGCGTCGCGCAGACAGCCGGCCATCAGTTTGTAGGACCGGGACTGCGGCGGTGCGTTGAAATCTCCAAGGAGGATGGCCGGTTCGGCACAATCCGGGTGTCCGATCCAATCGGTCCCCACCAGCGCCCCGGCCTGGGCCAGGCGCTCGCCCGACCGCAGCGACAGGTGGGCGTTGACGACCTGAACCACATGCCCGCCGAGTTCGATCCGCACCCAGAGGGCGCTGYGCTTCTCGAAGCCCGGCCCCTGGGACAAGGTCGGCAGACGCTCCGACCGCACCGTCCGCGCCGGATGACGCGTCATGACGGCGATGCCGAATTGTTCGCCGAGGATTCGGATCGTGGGCTGAAAATGGAGATCCATCCCCAATTCGTTGGCGACCATGGCGGCCTGGTCCGCCGCGCCCGAATCGATCCGCCCTACCCTAACCTCTTGCAGGGCAACGATATCCGGCTCGCACGACGCAATGACCTCCGCGATCCGCGACGGGGAGATCTTGCGGTCCGTCCCGAGCCAGCGGTGGACGTTGTAGGTGAG
>NZ_JBFUKD010000386.1:0-3581 GCF_056401005.1 Microvirga sp. P4_G7
GATCAGGAAGGCCGCCGTGGCCGGCAAAAGCCTTCGTCCGAATGATCGCATTGTGTCCCCAGTAGTTCCCGTCCCGGCCCATCCAGACGGACAGGCCAGTCGCGATCACCGGCCCGGTCACGCGGGCGGCGAATTGCTGAAGACGTGCAAATAGCGTGTTGCGGTTGATGATGAGCGGGAGGCTCTGGATGATCCCTGCATCGGGATCCGCTTCCATCGCGGCGGCAAGCCGCACGATGCAATCGCCTGTCATCAGACTGTCGGCATCAAGGACGAGAGTATGCTCGTAATGACCGCCCCAACGAGACACGAAATCCGCGATGTTGCCTGCCTTGCGATGGTGGTTCTTCGCGCGGTGGCGGTAGTACAGGCGCGCATGGGGACCGAGCCGATCGCGGAGCGCGATGAATGCGCGCTCCTCGGCGATCCAAGCATCGGCGTTCGTGGTGTCGGAAAGGATGAAATAGTCGAAATACTCTCCAAGGCCGGTGGCGGCAACGGATTCGTGAATTGCCTCGAAGGCGGCATACGTGCGCGCCGTTTGCTCGTTGTAGACCGGCATGACGATCGCCGTGCGGTGCTGCAAGGCCGTCGGCAGCGGGGCCAGCCGGGGACGGCGCAGCAGCACGAGGAATCCCAAGAGCGCACTGGTGAAGGCGAGCGCGATCCAGGAGAAATTGATCGTGAAAAGCGCGACCAAGACCCACTGGAGAACGGTCGTCCGGCTGACCGATACCACCTGGTACATCTCGTAGGTACCGTAGGCCGTCAGGGCCAGCGCGCCACCAAACACGAAAAACCGCGCGAGATAGGGCTTGGAATGCCGGTTAACGAGCTTCCGCTCCTCGCTCGACGACCAGCGCCAGAGCGACTGGGTCGGCATGGTGAGATGGCTCTCGGGTGGCATGGCTGATGCCAGCCGCCCGGTCGCGGCCTCGTTCGCCTCGGCACTCAAGGTGTCCAACGATAGAGCCATATTTCGCTAATCTGTTTCCCATCGGATTCAAGGATAAGGCGCATCTCACACGCGTTTTCATTACCCGGGTCAAGTTCAAAAGTAACGCGTGCCGTCTTTCTGTCCGGATAGGACCAGAGCTTCAAGTTTTGAAACGATCCTGGCCCGACATTCAAGACGGCTTTGAGATTCCCCAGCGGGGTCGTTGCAAGAGTATCGCCTGTAAAATCGACGATAAAGCGGCGGCGACGGCCGCCACGGCCCTGGCCGGTACGCGTCGCCGAAACGATCGCGAGCGGAGGACGTTCAGGCGGCACCCAACACCAATACTGGCGATAGGCGAAAGACACCTCGGATCCAGCCGCCATGGGGGCCTTCGGGCGCCAATAGGTGAGAATATTGTCGTTCACCTCGGAATCGGTCGGAATTTCGAGGAGTTGGACGCTTCCTTGCCCCCAGTCACCCAGAGGCTCGATCCAGAGGCTCGGACGTCGCTCGAAATGTTGATCGTCGTCCTGAAAGGCCTCGTAAGAGCGTTCGCGCTGGAGAAGGCCAAAGCCCTTCGGACTCTGGTCGACGAAGGCGGAGATCTGCAGAGTCTCGGGATTCTGCAACGGCCGCCAAAGCCATTCGCCCTTCCCGTTGAAGATCTGAAGGCCGGTCGATTCGTAGACACCCGGCCGAATGTCGTCGATGTTTCGGCGATCGTTGGGGCCAAAGAAGTAGGTCGAGCCGATGCCGCCGAGACCGACATGGTCCAAATTGACGCGTGGAAACAACGACGTCTCCACGTCGACGATCGTCATGTCGCCAGGCCGGAAAGTCATTCGGACGGCGCCGGTGGTCGATTCGGAATCGATGACGCCGTGGATCGTGATGCTGTTGCTGCCGGCCAGCGGTCGTTCCAGCCAGAATGCCCGAAAGAAGGGAAATTCCTCTCCCTTCGTTTCAGCCGGTTTGAGGGTAAGGGCGCGGGCGATCGCCCCGAAGTTCTGGCCCTTCGCAAGGGCGCGAAAGAACGTCGCGCCCTGGATGATGGCGAAATCGAAAGGCTGTTCATTGCCGTTGGCCGCCAGCAGGCGAAAGCCGGAGAACCCGATGTCGCCCAGGTCCTTCGGCACGTTCACGCCGTTGAAATCGTACCGCGAGGCGTCGTAACCCACCCGATGAATGGCATCGTCCTCCACGAGGTAGAGATCGACGGCGTTGGTGAACACGAACCCACGATGGAGCGGCTCGACGAAGATGCCCCGATTTTCGCCCGCCCAGATCTGCAGCGGCTGCCGCGTCTTGATGGCGATGTATTGATCGTAGTTGAGATTCGAGAATGCGTCCGGCAGGTCGTTCGGAGGCGCGGAGAAGGGCTTCTTGGCCAATTGGCGAGCGATATCGATCACCGCTGCGGCGTCGAAGCGCTGGCCATCTCCCAGCCTCGATTGGATGAAGGCCTGGGGCGACTGGTTCTGAGCTCGGGCTTGCCCCGCCACGCTGAGGGCGAAAGCCGAAACACCGAGGTAGGCCAACACGTCGCGTCGGCGTGGGGAATGGATCAGTGACAGGTCACGACTCGTCGGCACGGCAGTGCTCTTATGTTATTGTGATGCATACTGAATGGCGAAAGTCCGCCTCTATAGCTTAGTGTATATGACTGACAGATAAACGGGTGATTTGTGATACCGAATTAATATTCCCTCGGTATTGCAAGTCCGAGGCCCTCTGGGCTAGCTCGCAAGACGTGTTGGGAACGAACCTATATGAGCTCTGTCGACCGATCCTCGCCACCGTCCGCATCTCGGACTTGTCTCGCCGTCGTTCTCGCCGCGGGCGAGGGCACCCGGATGAAGTCGGCCTTTCCAAAGGTATTGCACCGGGTCGCAGGGCGCACGCTCCTGGCACATGCGCTCGCCGCCGTGGATCGGGCCGGCGCTAGCCATATCGCCGTCGTCGTGGGTCCGGATCGCGACGATGTGGCGCGCGAGGCCAAAGCACTCCTTCCCGATGCCGAGATCTTCACGCAGGCCGAACGCCTCGGTACGGGCCACGCCGTCTTGAGTGCCCGAGCAGCCATCGAGCGCGCACCGCACGACATCATCGTCGCATATGCCGACACGCCCCTCGTCACGACGGAGACTTTCGTCAAGTTGCGGACGCCGCTCGCGCAGGGTGCGGGCATCGTCGCTCTGGGTTTCGAAGCGCGCGATCCGAGCGGATATGGCCGTTTCCTCATGGAGGGCGACCAGCTGGTCGACATCCGCGAACACCGGGATGCGACGGAGGAGGAGAGGGCCATTACCCTGTGCAATGGCGGCGTCATGTCGATCCGCGGCGACATCGCCCTGACGGTCCTCGACAAGCTCGATGACAAAAACGCCAAGGGCGAATATTACCTCACAGATATCGTCGCCATCGCCCGCAGCCTCGGGGAGAAAGCGGTCATCGTCATCGTTCCCGAAGCTGAGATTCATGGGGTCAACGACCGCGCTCAGCTCGCCATGGCAGAGAACTTGATGCAGGAGCGGCTCCGTCACGCGGCGATGCTGGATGGGGCGACCCTGGTCGCGCCCGAGACGATCTTTTTGAGCTTCGACACCAAACTCGGTCGGGATGTCGTTGTCGAGCCTCACGT
>NZ_JBFUKD010000387.1:0-3574 GCF_056401005.1 Microvirga sp. P4_G7
GTGACGAGGAAGATCACGGCGCTCACGGCCGTCATCGCCCGGACGAAGGAATAGACGAGTGACGCGACGATTGCCGGCCGGAGCAGCGGCAACACGACCCGTCGCATGGTGGTGGCCGATCGCGCACCGAGCGTGAGGGACGCCTCATCCAGGCTCTTGTCGATCTGGCTCAACGTCGCGATCCCGGAGCGCACGCCCACGGGCATGTTGCGGAAGACGAAGCACATTACGAGGATGAAGCCGGTGCCGGTGATTTCGATCGGCGGCACATTGAAGGCGAGGATGTAGGACACGCCGACGACCGTGCCGGGGATGGCGAAGCTCAGGAGCGTTCCGAACTCGAACGTCCGTTGCCCGGAGAAGCGCTGGCGTGTCAGAAGATAGGCTGTGAGAATCCCGACGATCGCGGTCAGCGGTGCGGACAGAGCCGCGACTTTCACCGTCGAGAAGAATGAGTTCCAAGCTGATCCGGAGAAATAAAGTCCCCAATCAGCGCGCTCGACCTTGAACGCAGTCAGGTAGTGTTCCAGCGTCGGGGTATAGTCGCGCCCCATGGACCGGACGAACCCCCCGATGCCAATGATCACATAGACGCCGAGCGTGAAGACCGCCCACGGAATTGCGGTTGCGTACGAAGCGACGGCGACGCGACGCGGCAACGGCAGCGGAATGCCGGAATCGCCCTTGCCGGTGACGGTCGTATAGACCTTCTTGCCGAGCCACGCATGCTGCACCCAGAACGCGCCGAGCGTGAAGGCGAGCAGGATGATCGACAGGACGGCGGCCCGCCCCTGATCCTGTTGCGCTCCAACGACGGCGAAGAAGATCTTGGTGGAAAGCACTTCGTAATTGCCGCCGAGGACGAGCGGATTGCCGAAATCGGCGAGGCTTTCCACGAAGCCGAGGAGGAAGGCGTTGGCGAGGCCCGGGCGCATGAGCGGCAGCGTTACCGTCATGAACGTCGTCCAGCTCTTCGCGCGAAGCGTCTGCGAGGCCTCCTCGAGGGTCGGACTGATGCCTTGCACGACGCCGATCAGGACGAGAAAGGCGATCGGCGTGAAGGCGAGCAGTTGCGCAATGAAGATGCCGGGGAGGCCGTAGATCCAGCGCGAGCGCGGCAGGCCGAGCCATTCGAACAGCACCGTCGACATGGCGCCGGAACGACCGAACAGCAGGATCAAGGCAAGTCCGATCACGAAAGGCGGCGTGATGATCGGCAGCACGCTCATCAGCCGGAGAACTTTCTTGAAGCGGAAATCCGTGCGGGTGGCGATCAATGCAAAGGCAAGACCCAGAAGCGTCGTGCCGAAGGCGACCAGGATGCCGAGGAACAGCGTGTTCCAGGCAACGCCGCAGCGCAGGTCGCCGGTCAGGCAATCGAGACCCCAGATCGAGCGGTCGATGAATTTCCCGAAGAATTCGAGCGGCGCGAACTGACCGTTGTTGTCGGCGAAGGCGCTGGCGAGAATGGTTGAGACGGGAAAGAACACGAAAACGATGATCAACGCCATGATGACGCCGATCGAGGACGTGACGAACGCATCGCCACGGCACCAGCCTCGTGCGGCAAGGCCGTGACAGAGGATGAGGAGAAAAGCCGCGGACGTCAGCGCAGCACCGTAGCCCATACCGCCCTGGCGAGGGCCGGGCGCACCGAACAGGCTCTTGAGGAGATCCAGGGTCCAGCCGCTCAGCCCGATGGTGAAGCCCTGCAGCACCACGAGCGCGAGGCCCAGAACGCCGGCCGTGACGAGCCACTCCGACACTCGCGTGCCGCGCGGACCGATGACGGGAATCAGGGCGATGAGAAGAGGTGCCGCCAAGGGCAGCAGCCACCAGGCACCATTCAGGCCGAGCACAAGACCCGAGCCGCCGACAAGGTAGTCGGCAAGGCCTGGCGTTGCCGTGCTATCGAAACCATACCATGGCAGAACGGCGTAGCCGATCCAGCCCAGGACGATCCAACTGAGGGTTGCCCGCGACATAGACGTACTCGTAAAGCCCGAAGCGACACGGCTCCCGGACGGAGACGGTGGGCGCTTTGGAAAAGAAGTTGTTTGGAAAATCAGATCGGCGGAGCGATGCCGCCCCGCCGATCCGAGAATTGTGAGCGAAGGCCTATTTAGGCAGATTCTTCACTTCATTGTCCCACTTGGACAGCAGGCGCTTGCGCTCTTCCGACGAGCCGTACTTCGCGAAATCGAAGTTGATCAGCTTGATGTCGGCGAGCTTCGGCGCTTCCGGCGGGACCGGCGTCGCCTTGTTGGAAGGCACCTGATAGGACTTCGTCTCGGCGCCGATCTTCTGCGCGGCCGGCGTCAAAGCCCAATCGTAGAACTTCTTCGCGTTGTCGAGATTCTTGGCGCCCTTGATGATCGACATCGATCCGATTTCGAACCCGGTGCCCTCGCAGGGCGCCACGGTCTTGATCGGAGCCTTGTCGACGACCATCGTCACGATGTCGTGCATGAAGGCGATGCCAACGGTGGTTTCGCCCAGCGCCATGGCCTTCGCCGGAGCGGCGCCCGACTTGGTGTACTGATTGACGTTCTTGTGCAGGGCCTTGAGGTAATCAAAGCCCTTTTCCTCGCCCATGAGCTGGACGATGGTGGCGAGAAGCGTATAGGCCGTACCCGACGAGTTAGGGTCAGCGACCTGCACTTCGTCCTTCAGCTTGGTCGTCAGGAGGTCAGCCCAGCATTTCGGCTCGGGAATGCTCTTCGATTTGACGAGTTCGGTGTTGTAGCCGAAGCCGAGAGCGCCCGAGTAGATGCCGACGGTACGGCCCTTCGATTGCTCCCACTGACGGACCGCCCAATCCTGCAATTCGCTCATCTTGGGCGACTTGTAGTCGATGGTCAGGCCCTCTTCGGCAGCCTGCATGTGAGGATCGCCGGTACCGCCCCACCAGATGTCGGCGCGCGGATTGGCGGCTTCCGCCTTCACCTGCGCGAAGACTTCGCCGGCGCTCTTGCGGGTCATGGAAACCTTGATGCCGGTCTCACGCTCGAAAGCGTTCATCATGCCGCGGCACCATTCTTCCTGCACGCCGCAATAGACGACGAGGGCGCCCTGTGCCTTAGCGGCGCCTGCCGACATGAACGACATGGCGGTGGCGACACCGGCAAACATCGTTGCAGCGACAAGATTTCTTTGTAGTTTCATCCGTAAACCTCCCAGGATGTTTTGAAATGTTCTTCTTGTTGGCCGGCTAAATTCTATCCAATAGACTGACGGGTCAAGCTTTTTGAGGGCCGTCTTTAGGATGAACACCCGGCAATTTCGTTCTATTTCATTCTATTTTGGCCAGCCGTTCCGATGGGTTCCTTAGGGATACCCGTGGCTTCCGAAATAATTTCGGCCAGCGCGGGCGTACAGGCGAGAACCGGGTTGCCATTTCGTAGCCCGTCGTTGGCGAGGAAATTGTTGGTCCACCCGCCGGCTTCCTCGACGAGCAGAAGCCCCGCCAGGACGTCCCATGCATTGATGTGAAGCTCGCAATAGGCGTCGGTTCGGCCATCGGCGACGTAGACCAGTCCCAACGTACCCGATCCGCCTCGGCGGACATTCACTC
>NZ_JBFUKD010000388.1:0-3562 GCF_056401005.1 Microvirga sp. P4_G7
GCACGAGGCCGGCGATTTCGTTCGCCGGCGCTCCGGCGACCGGCTCGTAGCGGAAGCATCCAACCCGGTCGAGCTTGGCTTCGCGAAGCCATTCCATGAGGAAATCCACATCCGCATCGGTTTCGCCAGGGAAGCCGACGATGAAGGTCGAGCGGATGGCGAGATCAGGACAGATCTCGCGCCACTTGCGGATCCGCTCGAGGGTCTTCTCCTGGTGGGCCGGTYGGCGCATCGCCTTCAGAACCGATGGCGAAGCGTGCTGGAACGGAATGTCGAGATAAGGAAGGATCTTGCCCTCGGCCATCAGGGGGATGACCTCGTCCACATGCGGGTAAGGGTAGACGTAGTGCATGCGCACCCAGATGCCGAGTTCGCCGAGCTCTTTCGCCAGCTCGTAGAAGCGCGTGCGGACTTCGCGGTCCTGCCACAGGCTCGGCTGGTACTTGATGTCGAGGCCGTACGCGCTCGTATCCTGCGAGATGACGAGCAACTCCTTCACGCCGGCTTTCGCTAGGCGTTCCGCCTCCCGCAGAACGTCCCCGATCGGGCGGCTGACGAGATCGCCACGCAGCTTGGGAATGATGCARAAGGAGCAACGATTGTTGCAGCCTTCGGAGATTTTCAAATAGGCGTAATGCCGGGGCGTGAGCTTGACGCCCTGAGGCGGCACGAGATCGAGGAAGGGATCGTGCGCGGGCGGGGCCGCCTCGTGAACAGCTGAGACGACGGTCTCGTATTGTTGCGGGCCGGTGATCGCGAGGACGTTGGGAAACCGGTCGCGGATCTGCTCCGGTTCGGCGCCCATGCAGCCCGTGACGATGACTTTGCCGTTCTCGGAGAGGGCCTGCCCGATGGCGTCCAGCGATTCCGCTTTGGCGCTGTCGAGAAAGCCACATGTGTTGACGATGACGACATCTGCGCCATCGTGCTTCTTGGTGAGTTCATAGCCCTGCGAGCGCAACTGCGTGATGATGCGCTCCGAATCCACCAGAGCCTTGGGGCATCCGAGGGAAACGAACGAAACTTTGGGCGCAGGAGCATTCATCCGCCGAATCCAGTCTTATCTGTTTGGGGCACGCCGGCGCTCTTATCGATCATCTGCGCGAAGTCGCGACGGCCGGGCCGCTMGCTCGAATTCGGGCAAACGCAGAGATTAAAAGGGTTTTCGGGCGTCCGAATGGTGCTGCCGTACCATAGTTCCAGCGCGAGCGGCAAGACTTGCCAGGCAGATTTGCGCGACACGACGTCGCCGGGGGCATTGAGCCGCCCGGCTGCGTCCTGCCGCCTAGGACGCTTTCTGCTTGGCGATCAGCGCGTCGTCGATCTCCCTGGCGCGGAGATTGGCAGGACGGTTGCTCAGCCGCTCCCAGTAACGCTCGAATGCCGGACGTTTCTCGATCGATCCGAACATCAACCCCCAGCCGATCTGGGATCCGACATAGACATCGGCGGCCGTGAACTTGTCGCCCGCCACGTAGTCGCCTTGCGAAACGGCTTTTTCGAGGACGTTCATGACGTCTTCGAAGCTGCCATAACCCGCGACCGACTCGCGGCCCTCCGGCAACGTGAAGCCAAATACCTTATTGGTGACCGCGGCCTCCATCGGGCCGGCCGCAAAGAACATCCAGCGATAGTAGGGCGCGCGCTGACGGGAACCGGGAGGAGGGGCCAGCCCCGCCTGGGGAAAGGCGTCCGCGAGGTAGGCACAGATCGCCGCCGCTTCGGTTACGACCATATCGCCATGTCGGACGGCAGGGACCTTCCCCATCGGGTTCACGGCCAGGTACGCCGCTGATTTCATTGTTGGGAAATCAAGCAGCTCGGTGCGGTAGGGCTGCCCCACTTCCTCCATCATCCAACGGGCGATGCGGCCCCGCGATTGCGGGTTTGTGTAAAGAACGAGTTCGTCGGTCATTCGGATTTCCTCCAGCGCGCGAACGTAGAGCGCGGCCGCCCGAGCGCAACCGGCATCGATTGATGCGAACTGAATTATTTCTCACGGAAGAGGGCGTTCCCGACCCTGCAGTCTGACCACCATCGTCGCGACAGCAACGGAGGGTGCGGCATCTCGAACGCCCGCGGAATTATCCATTTAATCCTGGTTGTTCCCATAGGGCCAAGACCCCGCCGGACTGCCAGCATCAACAGCTTGACCTTCACCAAAAAGATATTCCCTCCATGTCCATTTACGGCACAAGCGGCTCCGACGTTCTCCAAGGCACAGTCGGAGCTGATGCCATCTTCGGATATCCCGGAACCATACGAGCCACACAGGTCGCGGTCGGCGGAAGTGGAACAGGCGAAAGCGGTCTGCAGAGCACGCTCTACGTGAAGGGAGCCCCCGGCGGCGGCGACCAGCTCTACGTGGTCGAAAAAACGGGTCTTGTTAAGATTCTCGATGCTGCGACCGGCACTGTCCTGGCGCAGCCATTCTTGAACGTGACCAATTATCTGCCGCCGCCCGGCAACCATGAAATGGGGCTGCTCGGCTTCGCCGTTCATCCCGATTACGCGGCGAATGGAAAGGTTTACGTCTACATCTGCAACAACGATCGCGACGTTCAGATTCTCGAATACACCGCTCGACCCGACAGATTGTCCGTCGATCCGCTCTCGCGAAAAGTCGTCATGACGATCGACTATGACGAGACCCCGGCGCACCGAGGCGGTTGGATCGATTTCGGTCCCGACGGCAATCTGTATATCGCCACTGGAGACAACTTTCGCGGTTTGAACGCGCAGGAAGTCATGGTGGAAGGAGTGTACAACTACAAAGGCAAGATGCTGCGCATCAACGTCGACGGGGATGATTTTCTCGGCGACCCCAACAACAACTATGCAGTCCCTCTCTCGAATCCGACGAAGTTCGACGGCGTCGATGGGACTTTTGCGCCGTCCGCAATCTGGGCGATCGGTCTGCGCAACCCGTGGCGGGCCAGCTTCGACCACGAAACCGGCCGCTTCTTCATCGCCGACGTGGGTGACGGCGGTCACGAAGAAATCAACCTCGGAGTCGCCGGCAAAAACTACGGCTGGCCGTTCGAGGAAGGGCCGGAGCCGGTTCCCAATCCGGACTATACCGATCCGATTTTTTCTTACCCACACCCTGAGGGCCACTCGATCACCGGCGGCTACGTCTATCGCGGCCCGGACCCTGCGTTGCAGGGCAAATACTTCTATGCCGACTTCGTCACGAGCCGGATCTACACGCTCGAGCAGAGCGGAACGGGATGGGTCTCCGTCGACCGAACCGACGAGATCGAATACGTCGGAGCGGGCGCGTCCGAGATCAATATCCCGACATCGTTCGGCGAAGACGCCCAGGGAAATCTCTACGTCGTCAATTTCAACGGCAGCATCTTCCGCTTGAACGCGGCATCGGCCGGAGGTGACGTCGGGGATACGATCAACGGCGGCGATGGCGACGACTCCGTGCACGGTGGAACCGGCGACGATGTGCTGTTCGGCGACGCCGACAACGACCACCTCTGGGGCGACGAAGGAAACGATCGACTCGACGGCGGCATCGGCGCCGATGTGCTCGAGGGTGGCGTGGGTGACG
>NZ_JBFUKD010000389.1:0-3561 GCF_056401005.1 Microvirga sp. P4_G7
CCACAGACCGTCCTCCTGGCCAATGACCTTGCCTTCGAGAATATTCACGTCGCCGACGAACTCGGCAATGAACCGTGTCTTCGGTTGTTCGTAGATCTCGCCCGGTGTCGCGACTTGGACGATGCTGCCATGATCCATGACGGCGATCCGGTCGGCCATCGTCATGGCCTCCTCCTGGTCGTGCGTCACGACGACGAAAGTCATGCCGAGCTCATGTTGAAGGTCCATGAGTTCGAACTGGGTTTCCTCGCGCAGTTTCTTGTCGAGAGCGCCGAGCGGCTCGTCGAGCAAGAGCACCTTGGGCCGTTTCGCCAGGGCCCGCGCAAGGGCGACGCGTTGGCGCTGACCGCCGGACAGTTGATCGGGATAGCGCTTTGCGAGCTGCTCGAGCTGAACGAGGCGCAGCATCTCGTCGACCCGCGCTTCGATCTCACCCTTCGGCAGACCATCCTGTTTGAGCCCGAACGCGATGTTCTTTGCGACGCTCATATGCGGGAAGAGCGCATAGGACTGGAACATCATGTTCGCGGGACGCCGATAAGGAGGCACGCCGGCGAGGTCCTGGTCCGCGAGTGTAATGCGACCCTCGCTCGGATCCTCGAAACCGGCCAACATCCGCATCAGCGTCGTCTTTCCGCAGCCGGAGGGCCCGAGAAGACAGAAGAACTCGCGCTCGTGGATGTCCAACGACAGATGATCCACGGCGACAGTGTCGCCAAACCGTTTCGTCACATGCTCGAAACGGATCAACGGCTTTGCAGCGGGATCGGACCAGGGCGCAAAGGTGCGGCGTACGGCACCGACGGAGGGTGTCTGACGAGGAGGAGAATGCAATTCGGTTGGCGCTTCCGGATATCAAATATCGAGAAAGGAAGCCTAGGACGCTTAGGCTGCGAGGACAACAGCCTGCCGACGTCATCCCCTGCTAGCATGGCCCTGGTCGATGGACGCCGCCCTAGTGTCCGCCCCCGCCTGCTGGAGCCGCCTTCGGCTTGCGCACGAACGGGAGAGCCACGGCCAATCCGACGAAAAGCAGGGACAGCAGGAGGAACACGTCGGCGAACGCCATGACGAGCGCTTCCTTACGCACCATGTTCGACAGGACTTTAAGAGCGACCTGGTTGGCCTCCGTTCCGAATTGCTGGAACTTCAGCGCCAGATTGTTGAGGGTCTCGTTGGCGATCGGACGGCCCCATTGGACGCTGTCGTGCAGCCGCTGGATATGCAGATCCCAGCGATGGTTCAGGATCGTGTTGATCAAGGCCAGGCCGACCGCGCCGCCGAGATTTCGGGTGAGGTTGTAGAGGCCCGACGCATTCTTGAGTCGGCTCGGAGAAAGGGTACCGAGAGCGATGTTGTTGATCGGAACCATACAGATCATCAACCCGACGCCGCGCAGGATCTGCGGCCAGAGCAACTCGTAGAAATCCCAGTCTTTGGTGATACCGGACGCCATCCAGGTTCCTGCCGCGAAGCTGACGAACCCCATGGCCATCATCACGCGGGGATCGAGCTTGCGTGACAGGATGCCTGCGACGGGCGCCATGAAGAACATGCAGATGCCCGTCACGAACATCGTCTCGCCGATCTGTAGGGACGAGTAACCGCGCACGCGGCCGAGATACAGCGGGTAGAGATAGGTTAGGCCGTAGAGGCCGATGCCCATGACGAAGCTGAACGCGCAACCGACCGCGAAGTTTCGATCGCTGAAGGCGCGCAGATCGACGATGGGATGGCGTGCCGTGAAGGCGCGGTAAAAGAAGCAGAAGGCGGAAACAACACAGACGATCGCGAGGATCAGCACCAACTCGTCCTGGAACCAGTCGTTGTTCGCCCCCTCCTCCAGCACGTATTCCAAAGAGCCGAGAAACGCCGCCATGGTCGCTAGTCCGAACCAATCGAACGTCTTGAACAGATCGAATTGCGGCTCGTCGAAATCGACCAGCAAATAGGTCGATACCGTGACGAAGATGCCCGGCACGATGTTGACGAGGAACAACCAATGCCATGAGAAAAGATCGGTCAGATAGCCGCCGATCGTCGGGCCGATCGTGGGCGCGAGCGTGGCGACAAGGCCGATGATCGGCGAGATGATCGGCCGCTTCTCGGGTGGGAAAATCGTGAACGCCGAGGCAAATACCGTCGGGATCATGCCGCCGCCAATGAAGCCCTGTAGCGCGCGCCACACGATCATCTGATTGATCGTCGTGGACGTCGCGCACATGAGGCTCATGAACGTGAATCCGCCGGCGGAGATCACGAACATCCACCGCGTGGACAACACTCGCGACAATGTCCCGGACAACGGGATCATGATCACTTCGGCGATGAGGTAGCTCGTCTGAACCCAGGAGATCTCGTCCGCCGACGCGGACAAACCCGCCTGAATTTCCGCAAGCGACGCTGAGACGATCTGGATGTCCAGGATCGCCATGAACATCCCAAACACCATGCAGAAGAACGCAAAGGTCCGGCGCCGATCGAGCGGCGCTGAACTTGCTGCGGGTTTGGCTGGTAGGCCGTCGACGGCGGCGGTGGCGGACATGGCGCCCTAGATCAATGCTGTGCAGTCTTCGTCGCGGCAGGCGCGGACTCGCGCGTATCCACCTTGACGACGACGGAAAGGCCGGGACGCAGGAAGCCCTGTTGTGTCGTATTCGGATTCACCGCGACACGCACCGGCACACGCTGGACGATCTTGGTGAAATTGCCGGTCGCGTTTTCCGGCGGGAGCAAGCTGAACACTGCACCCGAGGCCGGAGACACGCTCTCGAGCGTCCCGATCACGTCGTGATCCGGATAGGCGTCGACTTCGATGTGAACCTTTTGTCCCGGATGCAGGGAAGACAACTGCGTTTCCTTGAAGTTGGCGTCCACGTGGACGGTGCTCAGCGGCACCAGAGCGCCAAGGCGCGCGCCGGGCTGAACATAGGTGCCGACCTCGACCGCCTTGTTGCCGATGACGCCATCGACCGGCGCCCTGATTTCCGTGAACGAAAGATCGCGCTGCGCCTTCTCCACGGCGGTCTTCAGCTCTGCGGCCACGCGGGTCGCTTCGTTGCGCTGCGCTGAGAGAACTTCGACATTGGCCTGCGCAGCGGAAAGCGCCGCTTCAGCGCTCTTCACGTTCGCTTGGGAGCGGTCGCGGTCGGCCTTGGCGCCCTCGAGCGTCGCGCGGCTGGTGTAGTTGGACTGGGACAACTGCATCTGCCGGCCGTAATCCAACATCGCCTTCTCGGCATCGGCCTGGACGGCTGCGATCTGTGCTTCCGCCTGGGCAGCCGAAGCTTTGCCCGCGTCGATCTGGCGCCCGATGCGCTCGATCGCGCTCTCTTGGGTCGCAAGCTTGTCCTTTGCCGCCTGCACCGCGAGCCGGTAGTCGCCGTCGTCGATCTTGGCGATGAGGTCACCCGCCTTGACGCTCTGGTTGCTCACGACGCCTACAGTGGCGACATATCCGGAAACCTTGGCTGACAGAAAAGTGATGTCGGCCTGAACGTAGGCGTCATCCGTCTCGACCATGAAACGCCCGGTCTGCCACCAGTTGGCGCCCTCGTAGGC
>NZ_JBFUKD010000390.1:0-3555 GCF_056401005.1 Microvirga sp. P4_G7
TCACAAGCCCTCGTAGGCCGGGCCGTCGAAGTGCCCGGCCTTTGTCTTGTCGGCCCCTCACGTGACCGTGCGCGAGGAGGTTACTTGCCCGGTTTTGTGTATTTTTCCGCTGCCTTGCCGGCGGCGGCAAAAACCTCCTTTGCCTCCGAGCTCGTGAACGCCTCCGTTGTCTCGTTGTCAGTGACGCTGCCAGAGGCGGCCGCCGCCAGAATGAACGCAGATGCCACCTTGGCGCTGGGCGCCTCCGTGATGACCAGGAAATCATAGTGGCCGAGGGTGATATAGAAGCTCAAAAGCTTCGCGCCGGTGGCTTCGACCAGATTTCTGACGGAGGGCTGGCGGTCCTCCGGTTTGGCGACGAGGTTCTTGATGGACTCTGCCGAATAACGACCCCGTGTGATGTAGATGGGCATCAGATTCCCTCCAGGATTTGGCCGGGGATGCCAAGCGCCGGCATCGAGGCCCGACGATGGTCCTCGGCGGCCAATCTCTAGCAACTGATTGCGGCTATCTTCGCGCTGGAAGCCGCCCGACAGCTTTGGGCGAGACAAGCCATCGACCACGACGGCTCCTTCCGGGCAAAAGCGACGGTGAAGGCTGAACAGGCTCGCCCCTCGCCCCAGGGTCAGACCCTAAGGCTGGCCGATGTCGAGCTATGATGCATTCTCCCGCCGACGCGACGTGAGACGCGCGTCGCGCTTGACCGCCTTCACACGACCGACATGTCGAGCGGTGGCTCGACGCCATTCCTGAGTGGGCTCACATAGGGGGTTTCGCGCGTCCGCTCCGCGAGATCAGCCTTGGCGGCAGCGATGAGGGACGTATCGGTGATTGCAGCCATGCCGGTCGCTGCCATGGCCTTTGCGACGTGGACCATCGCCTTGTGGGCAGCCGGAGCCTTCCCCTGGGCCACGACCTGCCACGTATGGAACGGGGTTCCAATGGCCACAGTCGGCGCGTGGGCTTGGACAGTCGGCACCACCCAGCTGACGTCGCCGATATCGGTCGAACCGATCATCGGGTTGCGCCGCGCATCGAGGGGGACGAGGAAATCGGCGAGCGGCGCCTCGGTCTGCGGTTGCCCAATCGCCCGATAGACCGAAGCGATCTCCTGGGCGGACAAGGTTGCTCGGATCTGGCGTGCGAATTCGCGATCCGCCTCGTCGAAAAGCGGAGGGCCGAGCTCCTCCATCGCGTTGTGAAGTGCCCGTTCCAACGGCTGGTTTCCGAGGGTGTTCGAGACCGCACTGACGATGCGCATGTCGACACGCGTCTCAGTCATCATGGCCGCGCCCTGAGCGATCTTGTGGACACGTTCGACCAACTCATGCATGCCGGCCAGATCCATGGCGCGGATGGAGTAGCGAACACGAGCATGGGCCTGTACCACATTCGGCGCGATGCCCCCGGTGTCCAACAGCGCATAGTGGACGCGCGCATCGGACGGCATATGTTCGCGCATGTAGTTCACGCCGACATTCATCAACTCCACCGCGTCGAGGGCGCTGCGTCCCAGGTGCGGGGCGGCGGCGGCGTGCGCTGCGCGGCCGGTAAAGACGAAATCGGCGCGGGTATTGGCCAGTGAGAGGGCCGGCGCAACCTCCCAGAAACTGTAGGGATGCCATGAAATGGCGACGTCGGCATCGGCAAAGGCGCCGGCACGCACCATGAAGGCCTTCGCAGCTCCGCCCTCTTCGGCCGGGCAGCCGTAATAGCGCACGCGTCCAGGAATCCCGTTCTGCGAGAGCCAGTTCTTCAAGGCGACGGCGGCGAGCATTGCGGCCGATCCCAAGAGATTGTGGCCGCAGCCGTGCCCGTGCCCGCCGGCCTCGATCGGACGATGCTCTGCAACCCCCGCTTCCTGACTGAGGCCCGGCAGCGCGTCATACTCACCGAGGAAGGCGATCACTGGTCCGCCCTCGCCTGCTTCGCCCATGATGGCGGTCGGTATGTCGGCGACGTTCTCAGCGACGTGAAAGCCGTGATGGCGCAATTCGGCGACGTGTTCGGCTGTCGAGCGGACTTCGGTATAGCAGACTTCCGGCATGCTCCAGACCCGGTCGCTCAAGGCGACGAGCCTGTCCCGAGCCGCGTCGACCTGCTGCCATATCTCATTCCGAGCGTTCATCTCTCACTCCAATATCTGTAACTGCGCGCAAGCTACAAAGCCATTTGCGGGGCCAACTCATCGGCCGTCGGCACGCGGTCTTCGAACCAGTATGCGGCCGCAGCGCGCGACATCGCGGCTCCATCATGGCCGACGCCTTCGACATCGATCAACCTCCAGCCAAACGGCATACCGAGACGTTCGGCCTCGCGCTTGGCAAAATCGAAGACGAAGTGGGCCCGTGCGTATCGGGTCGGCCCCTGCGCCAGGGCCTCGGCTTGCGACGGGAGGTTGGGGTCATCCATGTCGATATCCTGATCGCCGGCGAAAATGACCATCGGAAAGGCAAACCAGCGTGCCAGGGCATCCGTGTCGAGCCCGATTCCACCAAGCCCTTCAGGAAAGTTGCGCTTGAGAGTCGGTAACGTATACCAACCCGGATTGGCTGCGATGACAGCCTCGAAAGATGAATGGTTCTGCGTCGCCAAAAGGCGATGAGCAAACTGGCCCCCGGCGGAGTGGCCATAGAGGCGCGCCCGAGGACGGCGCGTGGCCCCTCCCCGTCGCAGTGCGGCAAACACGCGGCTCGGAACGGCATAGAGCCATTTCTCGTGCGACCGTGGTTCCCCATCATCTCCGATGACAAGACCGTTGTTGTAGCCTTCTGCGTTCGGGAAGCGCTCGTCGGCGAATGTCGGCGCTGCGATCAAGATGCGGTGTTTCTCCGCCGCTGGAATCCAGAAGTCGCGATAGTCGTCGCCGTTGCGGAGCATGCCATGCTGGACGATCACGACTGGATCGTCCGGTCCATGCTCGGCCGGGCGAAAGAAATTCACCTCGAGAGGCCGATCAGGGTGGAACTCGTCGACAAAAGGAAGCGAGCTGCGGCCGAAATCAGGCTTGAGTGTCGTCGTCGTCATGTGTTTTCCGAATGGTGCAGATGGCAGGCGGCGCTGCGTCCGGGCGCAATTTCAGTCAGCGGGGGACGGACCTCACGGCAAACCGACATGGCGTGCACGCAGCGCGGATGAAAAGGACAGCCGCTCGGTGGCGCAAGCGGAGATGGCAACTCGCCCTTGAGTGGCTGGAAATCCCGCTTGCGGTTCACTGCCGACGGGCTCGCCTTGATCAGCGCGGCACTATAGGGGTGCGCCGGCTCGGCAAAGACGGCGGCGGCGGATCCGATCTCGACGATCCGTCCGAGATACATGATCGCGACACGGTCGCTGATGTGCCGAACAATCCCGAGGTCGTGGCTGACGAACAGATAGGTCAGCCCATACCGCTCGCGGACATCCATGAACAGGTTGATGACCTGCGCCTGAATCGAGACGTCGAGCGCTGAAACCGGCTCGTCGCAAACGAGAAAATCGGGCCTTACCGCCAAYGCGCGAGCGATACCTATGCGCTGGCGCTGGCCGCCGGAAAATTGATGCGGATAGCGGTTG
>NZ_JBFUKD010000391.1:0-3546 GCF_056401005.1 Microvirga sp. P4_G7
GCTCTATTCTCTGCCCTTCATTTTCTTCGTGATCATGCTGGTGGTGTTCTTCGGCCGAAACTTCGTGCTGATGTTCATCGCCGTCGGCGCCGTGGAATGGCTCGACATGGCCCGCATCGTGCGCGGACAGACCCTGTCGATCAAACGGCAGGAATACGTCCAGGCCGCCGAGGCCTTGGGCGTCGAGACAAGGGGCATCATCCGCCGCCATGTCATTCCCAACACGCTCGGCCCGGTGGTCGTCTATATGACGCTGCTCGTGCCGAAGGTCATTCTCCTGGAAAGCTTCCTGTCCTTCCTCGGACTTGGTGTCCAGGAACCCAACACAAGTCTCGGCGTGCTCATTTCAGAGGGCGCCAAGAACATTCAGGGCGCAACTTGGATGCTGCTCTATCCCTCCATCACGCTCGTCACGATCCTGTTCTGCCTGAATTTCATCGGCGACGGACTGCGCGATGCTCTCGATCCAAAGGACCGTTGAGATGACGGAACCCGTTCTCGCCATCCGCAACCTTCAGGTTCGCTTCAGAACCGGCGACGGCATTCTGCAAGCGGTCAAAGGCGTCGATATCGACATCAATCCGGGGGAAACCGTCGCCATCGTCGGCGAGTCCGGTTCCGGCAAGAGCCAGACGATGATGTCCGTCATGGGACTTCTGTCGTCCAACGGCTGGGCTGAAGGTTCGGTCAAGTATCGCGGCCAGGAGCTCATCGGCCTGTCGCCCGACAAGCTCAATCGCTATCGCGGTTCGAAGCTGACGATGATCTTCCAGGAGCCGATGACATCGCTCGATCCCCTGTACCGGATCGGCGATCAGCTCGCATTGCCGCTGACCACCCACGGCGGCATGAGCAAAGCGAAAGCGCGCACGCGCGCCATCGAACTTCTCGAGCTCGTTCGTATCCCGGACCCGCAGCGGCGCATCGATTCCTATCCGCACGAATTGTCCGGCGGACAGCGGCAGCGCGTGATGATCGCGATGGCGCTTGCAAACAACCCGGACGTCTTGATCGCCGACGAACCGACGACCGCTCTCGACGTGACCGTGCAGGCGCGCATCCTCGAGCTCCTGGCCGATCTGCAGAAGCGTCTCGGCATGTCGATCGTCTTCATTACGCACGATCTCGGCGTCGTCCGGCGCTTCGCGACACGCACCTACGTGATGAAGAGCGGACAGGTGGTCGAAAGCGGCGAGACCTCGACCTTGTTCGATGCGCCCAAGCATCCCTACACCAAGATGCTGATCGACGCGGAACCGCGTGGCCGCAAGGAACCCGTGTCGAGCGGCGCGCCGCTCATTCTGGACGCGAAGAACATCGAGGTGAACTTCGCGACCAAGAGTGGCTTCTTCGGACGGACCAGCCACGTGCTGCGCGCCGTCGACAACGTGAGCCTGTCCGTACGCGCCGGTGAAACCGTCGGCGTCGTCGGTGAATCGGGTTCGGGCAAATCGACCTTGGGTCGCGCCATCCTCCGCCTGTTGCCCGCGAGCGGCATGGTGCGGTTCGAAGATCGCAACCTGATGCCGCTCGATCGAGCCGGCATGCGCCCGCTGCGCCGGCACCTGCAGCTCGTGTTCCAGGACCCCTTCGGCTCCCTCTCTCCCCGCATGACCGCTGGCGAAATCGTCACAGAGGGCCTTCTGGTCCACGAACCGCGCATTTCACGCAAAGAGCGCGATCGACGCGCGGCCCAGGCCTTCGAGGAGGTTCGGCTCGATCCGGCGTGGCGCAATCGCTTCCCGCACGAATTCTCGGGCGGTCAACGGCAGCGCATCGCCATCGCTCGCGCCATGATCCTTCATCCTAAGCTCGTGGTGCTCGATGAACCGACCTCGGCCCTCGACCGGTCGGTCCAGAAGGAAATCGTCGATCTCCTGCGCGATCTGCAAAAGACCCACGGTCTCGCCTACGTCTTCATCAGCCATGATCTCGCGGTCGTGCGCGCGTTGTCCGACGAAATCATGGTCATGAAGACCGGCAAGGTGGTGGAGCGTGGCACCGCGCAGGCGATCTTCGATCGGCCGTCGGAGGATTATACCCGCGACCTGATCGCCGCGGCCTTCCTGAGCCAGCAGGATACCGAGCTGACGGCCGCCAAGACGCCCCTCGCCTCCTGAACGGGTGGAACTGAAGCCCATGGCGCGGATTGACTCCGCGCCATGACAAAGCTCGCTCCCTCTCGTGCCAAGCGCGACTTCACCAAGACCTCCGAGCCGAAAGGGGCAGCAAGCCCCCCCGAGAGGTCGTGATGGAGAAGGCGCGCGACGTACCCGCAAAACCGCAATCGGCGGCTACGAAGTCAAAGAAATCCAAGACGGCCAGAGGCGCGAGCTCGAGCCCGAGCAAGGGCAAAGACAAGAGCGGCGGCTCGGACGAGGTCGCCGGTGTGCGCCTGACACATCCCGATCGCGTGCTTTGGGCGGATCAGGGGCTCACAAAGCGTGAGCTGGCGGAATTCTATGTGGGAGTGGCCGATTGGGTTCTGCCGCATGTCGTCGACCGACCACTGACCTTGCTGCGCTGTCCGTCCGGAACCGAGAAGAGCTGCTTCGTGCAACGACATTCCTGGGCGGGCTTCGGCGATCACATTCACCGAGACATGGTCCGTGACGAGAGCGGCGAAGAAGAAGAAGTGATTTACGTAAGCGATGTGCAGGGTCTCGTTTCGCTTGTGCAAGCCAGCGTTCTGGAGGTTCACGTATGGGGTTCGACGATATCACATTTGGAGCAGCCGGACCGTCTCGTCTTCGATTTCGATCCGGATGAAAGTGTCGACTGGGCACGCATGATTGAAGCCGCGGGATCCCTGCGCGAGCGGCTGAAGCTTCTCAACCTCGAAAGTTTCTTGAAGGTCACCGGAGGCAAGGGCCTTCATGTGGTCGTGCCGCTCACGCCGAAGGATTCTTGGGAGACGACATCGGCGTTCGCTCGCGCGCTCGCGCAGATGATGGAAGCCGATGAGCCAGCGCGCTACACGACCAACATGAGCAAACGGCAACGCGAGGGAAAGATCTTCGTCGATTATCTCCGCAACAACCGCTCCGCCACAGCGATCGCTCCCTATTCGACCCGCGCACGTGAAAGCGCGCCTGTGTCCGTCCCCGT
The DNA here is from genome assembly GCF_056401005.1 of Microvirga sp. P4_G7. Lineage (NCBI taxonomy): Bacteria > Pseudomonadati > Pseudomonadota > Alphaproteobacteria > Hyphomicrobiales > Methylobacteriaceae > Microvirga > Microvirga sp. P4_G7. The sequence continues at coordinate 3,109 of NZ_JBFUKD010000391.1, forward strand.
TTCATGGCAGGAATTGACCCCGCAGCTCAAACCGAACGGCTTCACGGTCGAGAACTTGCAGAAGCGCCTGAAGGCCCTCCGCAACGATCCGTGGGCGGAGATCGGCAAGGTCGATCAGGTTCTGCCGGATATCACACAAAACGCGGCCAAGAAGAAATAGCAATCCGCTCTCAGCGGCGGCTGTCGAGCGCCATCTTCAAAGCCAAGCCGCCCAGCACGAATCCCATCATCCAACGTTGAAAACGAATCCAGGACGGTCGTTGCRCGAGGAAACTCGCAATCGTGCCGGCAGTGATGGCGATAGCCGCGTTGACGCTGATGCTGATCGCGATCTGCAGGGATCCGAGCGTGATCGTCTGCATCAGGACGCTGCCGTCTTCGGGCCGGATGAACTGCGGCAGCAATGCGAGATACAGCATCGCGATCTTTGGATTGAGG
>NZ_JBFUKD010000392.1:0-3546 GCF_056401005.1 Microvirga sp. P4_G7
GAATAGCCAGTTCGGGAGAGGTGAGAGCCAGAAGGAGAGCGATGACGTCGTCCAGGCCCGGATCGGTGTCGATGATCACGCGCTTGGGAGTTGCTGGATTCATAGTCAATTGCCTTTGACTCGGCCTTAAATTTCGGCTTCTTTGCCGTAAGGGTAGCCGATATAGATCAGCGCCGTCCACGGCGGAAAGGCGATGTTTCGTCTGCGCCCCGCGGCTATTCTTGCTCTGGAGGGTTTCCCATGGTTTTCGGCCACCGTTGCCGCACGCTTCTCGCCGCATCCGCGGTCTTCGGCACGCTGCTTTCGTCTCATGCCTTGGCGCAAGAAAAAAAGACTCTCATCGTTTCGATGTGGGGCTTCAACGGCGACAAGTTGGAAGCCATTCTGTTCAAGCCTTTCAAAGAGAAGCACAACGTCGATATCGTGCTTGAAACCGGCAATGCCTCCGACCGATTGAACAAGGTCAAGATCCGCAAAGGCGGCGTCGATCTGATCTATCTCTCGGACGTGTTCTCGCAGGTCGGAATCGAGGATGGCCTGTTCGAGAAAATCGATCCGGCAAAAATTCCGAATGCGAAGGATCTCTACCCGGTCGCGCAGGCGCCGCAAGGCGAAGGATTTGGTCCCGGTTACACGGTCGGCCGATACGGCGTCATTTACGATTCCGCGAAGGTCGCTTCGCCGGTGACTGCGTGGGCCGATCTCTGGCGCGCCGAATTCAAGAACCGTCTCACGATTCCCGGCTTCACGACGACCGCAGGACCGCTCACCGTCCTCGTTGCAGCCAATCGCAAGGGCGTCGATGCATATGCCAATCCGGATGCCGCTTTCGCCAGTCTCACCGAACTCAAACCGAACGTCGTGAAGTCGTACAATACAGGCTCTGAGTTGGTGAATCTCTTCTCGACCGGCGAAGTCACGGCGGCCGCCGCGCAGGATTTCACGTTCGCGCAGGTCAAGGCCGCGATCCCGACAGCGAAATGGGCCGATCTCAGCGATGGCGCGTTCGTGACGTTCAACACGGTCAATCTCGTGAAGGGCACGAAGAACAAGGACCTCGCCGAGGCGTTCATCAATTGGCATCTGAGCGCCGAGGTGCAGAAGGCCCTCGCCAATGCAGGGACCGACGCGCCAGCCAATCCGAAGGCCGATCTGACGCCGGAGCAGGCTGCTCCATGGACCTATGGCGAGCCGACGATCAAGGCTTTGCGCAAGGTCGATTACGCGAAACTCAATGCGGCGAAGGCCGATTGGAGCGACCGCTGGAACGAGGTTTTCGGCCGCTGATCATGGCGTGCACCTTGTGTGATGTGATGGCCGGGGCAAGGGCCGCATGAAGCGTCTTACGCCCTGGTTTCTTCTGTTGCCCGCGATCGTCGTCGTCGTTCTGTGCCTGTTGACTCCCGTCGTCAACACGATGGGCATGACGTTCGCGACGCCGCGTGGAATCTTCACGCCATATACGCGTTTCTTCGCCAACGGTTTCAATCGCGAGGTCGTCTGGCGCACGCTTGAAATCGCTCTTCTCACGACGGCCATCTCCGTTGCGTTGGGCTTCCTCGCCGCCTACGTGGTGGCCAATTTCCCGCGTCGACTGAAAAGCCTCCTCATCGTGGCGGCGGTTTTTCCCCTCCTCACCGGTACGGTCGTGCGATCCTTTGCGTGGATGGTGATCCTCGGGCGCAACGGGATCATCAACAATACGATGGTTTCTCTCGGCATCGTCTCCGAGCCGATGCCGCTGCTCTACAGCAAGATGGCGATCGTGATCGGCATGGTCTATCTGTTCGTGCCRCTGATGATCCTCTCCCTCGTCGGTGTTCTGGAGAATATCGAGAAAGATCTGGTCCAGGCCGCGGCGTCCCTCGGGGCGAGCCCGGCGGCGGCGTTTCGACAGGTCATTCTGCCGCTCGCCGTTCCAGGTTTGATCGTCGGCGCGGTGCTTGTCTTCACAGGAAGCTTCACTGCCTTCGCAACACCGCAATTGTTGGGCGGCGAACGTCAGACGGTGTTGGCGACGCTGCTTTATCAAAAGGCGATGGTCACATTCGATTGGGTCGGCGCGTCCACTATCGCAACCATCATGGTCGTGATGACGATCGCCATCGTTCTCCTGATGAGTCGGCTCGCCCGCCGCCTCAATCCGATGGCGGTGTGATCATGAACAAGACACATCCCGCCCTCGTCTGTCTTACGGCAATCGTCTATTTCTTTCTGCTCGGACCCCTCGTGATCGTGTTCGGATCCGCCGTCAGCGACAGTACATTCCTCACCTTTCCGCCGCAGGGATTGTCCTTCAGGTGGTTTGCCAACGCGTTCGAGGTGACGGCGTTCAGGGAAGCCTTTCTGACAAGCCTCCAGGTCGCCCTGTCCGGCACCTTATTGTCGCTTCTGATCGGGATCCCGGCGGCCTACGCGCTGACTCGGCATCGAATTGCGCTGCCGAAATGGCTCTCGATTCTTTTCGTCCTGCCAATCCTCATTCCGGAGATCGTGTTCGGCTTCTCGCTGCTGCGCGGATTGGCGGTCGATCTCGGTCTGCCGATCCTTGCGACGCTGCTCGTCGGGCACACAATCCTGGTGTTGCCGTATTCCGTGCGCGTCGTCAGCGCCAGTCTTTCGACCTTTGATTTCAGCGCCGAGGAAGCGGCGATCAGCCTCGGTAGTCCACCGCTGAAGACGTTCTTCACCGTCGTTCTGCCGAATATCCGCTCCGGCGTTCTCGCCGCCTTCATTCTCGCGTTCATCACCTCTTTGAACGACGTGTCGATTTCGGTGTTCCTCACGGGCCCTGGAATCAGCACATTGCCGATCCAGATTCTCACCTATGTGGAACAGTTCTTCGATCCGACGGTCGCCTCGGTATCCGTCCTACTCATGTTTCTCACCGTCGGCGTCATGGCCATCGTCGAACGCACCCTCGGCCTTACCTATTTTGCCAAGCAGTGATCCGTGACCCAATCCCTCATCCTTGATCGTGTCAGCGCTCATTACGGTTCAACGCAGGTTCTGCAGGACCTGTCGCTGTCCGTCGGCGCCGGCGAACTCGTCTCGCTTCTCGGCGCAAGCGGTTGCGGAAAGACGACGACGTTGCGCCTCATCGCCGGCTTCATCGAGCCGAGCGCCGGCGCCATCCGACTGGGAGAGCGCGACCTCACACGGCTGCCGGCCTATCGTCGCGACATCGGGCTCGTGTTTCAGAACTATGCGCTGTTCCCGCACTTGAGTGTGCTCGACAACGTCGCCTTCGGGTTGAAGCAGCGCGGGCTGGCGGCGAGTGAACGCCAGAAGCGCGGCAAAGCCATGCTGGAGCGGGTAGGCCTGGCGCATCTCGCGGAGCGCCTTCCCGGTGCATTGTCGGGCGGTCAGAAGCAGCGCGTCGCGCTCGCCAGGGCGCTCGTCATCGAGCCGCCGCTTTTGATGTTCGATGAGCCGCTCTCCAACCTCGACGCGAAGCTGCGCGTCGACATGCGCGTTGAAATCCGGGAGCTTCAGCGCGCCAACGGAACGACCGCGGTCTACGTCACCCATGATCAGGAGGAGGCG
>NZ_JBFUKD010000393.1:0-3541 GCF_056401005.1 Microvirga sp. P4_G7
CTTCTATGGTTAGGACTTCGAGGCAAAAGGGGATACGGCTTTGCCCGCCGAAGCCTTTCTACCTCGTTGAAATCGCCCCATGATCGTCCGATCGGAATAGTCTTTTTCGGCAAATTATGCCCACTGAATCAATAAGGACCGACGGTCCCGATCCCCAGGATAAGCCAATCGTGTTCACGCATTTGTCATGATGGAACAGGTCCCTTCACCGCCCACCAATGCCATGACCCGCCTGATGGAGGCGCTGGGGGCCGATCGCAAACGCAAAGGCCCGCCGCCGGTCGAACGCTGGAATCCTGCCTATTGCGGCGAAATCGACATGCGGATCGCCGCGGATGGCGCGTGGTATTATATGGGAACGCCGATCGGCAGACCGGCGCTCGTGCGGTTGTTCGCGAGCGTCTTACGCAAGGATCCGGAACGATACGTATTGGTCACGCCGGTGGAGCGCGTCGGCATTGCGGTGGACGACGTGCCGTTTCTTGCCGTTGAAATGGCAGTCGACGGGGAGGGGGGCGAGCGCCGAATCGTGTTTCGAACCAACGTGGACGACCTCGTCGAGATCGGCCCCGACCACCCCTTGCGGTTCGAGGTCGGCGCAGCGGACGGGGTGAAGCCGTATCTCAGGGTGCGCGGCGACCTGTGGGCGCGTCTGACCCGCAGCCTCACACTGGACCTGATCGCCCTCGGCGAAGAAATGGATCTGCAAGGAGAGAGGGTGTTCGGCATTCGCGTCGGCGGGCAGTTCTTTCCCGTTACCCCGGCGGACCGGCCCGACGGGCGCTCATGAGTTCCCTTGCCCTGGATAACGACCGGTTCCTGGCGCTCGCCGAAGAAAAGCTTCGACCCGATCCGCCTGCCTTGGAGGATTCCCTCGCCAATCCGCGCGGGGATCATTCCATCGACGAAGTGCCCCTCGTGCTGCCTCTGCGACCCAAAGTGGCGGCTGTTTTGGTTCCGATCATCATGCGAGATGAGCCCACTCTGCTTTTCACCGAGCGGGCCACGAGCCTGCGTGAGCATTCGGGACAGATTGCCTTCCCTGGCGGACGCGTCGACCCAACCGATCCATCGATCCTCGCTGCCGCTTATCGGGAGGCGCAGGAGGAAATCGGCCTCGACTCATCCTTCGTCAGCCCCCTTGGATATCTCGATGCGTACCTGTCGACCACCAACTACCTGGTCATGCCCGTCGTCGCTCGCGTCCAGCCGACCTATACGCTGAGCCTGAACGAGCACGAGGTCGCCGATACGTTCGAAGTACCGCTCGCCGTGCTCATGGACCCCGCGCGACACGAACTTCACGCTCGGGAATGGAAAGGCCGGGTAAGACGCTACTATGCAATTCCGTACGAGGGACGCTACATCTGGGGAGTCACTGCGGGGATCGTCCGCAATCTGTATGAGAGGCTCTACGAATCATGACACGGGCGATCTTTGGAGAATTGCTGCTCTTTCTCCTGCCGTTCGTCCTTTTCGCCCTCTATCTCGTCTTGCAGCGGCGGAACCCCTTTCATTGGCCGCACTGGAGCGACAAGACAGTCTGGCTCGTCATCGCCGGGTTGATGTGCGCGATCCTCGCTCTCGTCTACACCGGTGTTACGGCTGATCGCGAGAGCGGCGCCTATGTGCCCAGTCACGTCGAGAACGGGCGTGTCGTGCCGGGGCAATTCAAGTGACGCAAAGTCTCGATCACCAGGCGCTCGCCGCCCTTCTCCAACGCCCGCAACTTCAGCGGCTGCTCCATGTCTTGAACGGCGGCGGTGAAGAGACCCGAATCGTGGGCGGCGCCGTTCGCAACGCGTTGCTCAGTCGCGACGTCACCGAGGTCGATCTTGCGACGACGGCAATCCCGGCAACAATCGTCGAGCGCGCGCTCGATGCCGGTTACAAACCCGTTCCGACGGGCATCGATCACGGAACCATCACCGTCGTCGTCGATGGGGAGCCGTTCGAAGTGACCTCCTTGCGTGAGGACGTCGAGACGGACGGCCGCTACGCCGTCGTGCGCTTTGGACGAGACTTCAGGGCCGATGCTTTCCGCAGGGATTTCACCATCAATGCGCTCTCGCTCGGCATCGATGGTCGCCTCTTCGACTACACCAACGGAGAGGACGATCTGATTGCCGGGAACGTGCGCTTCATCGGCGACGCCCACGCGCGCATTCGCGAAGATTTTCTGCGGATCCTGCGCTTCTTTCGCTTTCACGCCGAATATGCGTCCGGCACGCCCGACGCCGAAGGGCTTCTCGCAGCCAGCACCGAGCGCGCCGGTCTCGAGCGTCTGTCGCGGGAGCGGGTGAGAAACGAACTCCTCAAGCTGCTCGCAGCGCGCCGGGCACGAGAGACGATGGAAGTGTTCGCCGCTTACGGCTTCCTGACGTCGATCCTCGGTGGTGTCGGGGAGCTCGGTCGATTCTCACGCATCATCGACTCGCTTCCGCAGAGCACGAGTGTCGACCGACTGGCGGCTCTCGCGATGATGACGAGCGAGGATGCGGAGCGCCTGCGCGTTCGATTGCGTCTGTCGAACCAGGATTACGAAACGCTCGCCGACTACGCAAAACTGCTGGCGCATTTCAAGACATCGGAAGGGCCGGTAGACGCCATCACCATCCGCCGCAGCGTCGCCGAGCATGGTGTGACATCGATCCGGCGGGTCTTGCTTGCAACTCGTGGAGAGCCTCGCCCTATCGTCAAGGACGATGCATGGACGGCGTTGCAGCGCTACGCCGCGAAAGACGATCCAATTCCGATGTTTCCCCTGCGCGGCGCAGACTTGATCGCGCAGGGCTTGCCGAAGGGCCCGATGATCGGAGAGCTTCTGGCGCGGGCGCGACAGATCTGGCTCTTGGAAGGTTGCCCCACGGATGCGGCTTCCGCGAAAGCATTGCTCGATCGCATTCTCGTCGCTTAGCGTGGGCGATCGTAACGCGGCGCGGGTGCTTCACGTGTCGCGAGCAGGCTGTAGACCATAGAGCTTTCGGGCCCTGGCGTGGTCCAAGGCGCGGTCGTCCGACAAGTCCAAAAAGTAGTTCAGTTGCCAGCGCTGCGTCTTCGTCGCTTGCGGGCTCGCCGGCGCGTCCCACGGTGGATAGACGCGGATAGCCCGCTTGCCGCCCTTGCCATTGTGCGCAACGACAGTCTGGTCACATAGAACCGACCGTGGAAAAACGAACTGGCCCCAATGGCGATCCTTGCGGCAGTTGACGACAAAGAAATCGATAGAATCGGAGGCGTCGAAGGGTTGGATCGGACCATCTCCAATCCGCTTCCAAAACGTGACGAATTGTCCGATTTTTGTCGGTGTGATCTTGGAATGCCTGTACCGCACGGTCGACCCGCTCAGTTCAAATGCGCATGCCCCATATTCCCTGCTTTCCAGCTCCCATATGGGCGCTGAGCACACGAGACCGATCGGCGCGTAGACGAGGGACGACGCCGTTCGAAGATCCTGACGAATCGTCAAATTTGGTTCACTCAAACGATTCGACTTTCAATGCGGACTCGACCGAGGCGCTGATCAAGGCCGGGCGAGTCA
>NZ_JBFUKD010000394.1:0-3540 GCF_056401005.1 Microvirga sp. P4_G7
CGTCGAAGCGACGTACGCGCTGCCACCGGAGACGGCCAGCGCCGTCGTGCCGCAGCCGCCTGCGGCCGCCAACCGCCCACTGCCGTCGGATCCCGAGCCGTTGGACGAGGAGCTCCTCGATGTGGAAGAGCCCGTCTCGCGGCCGCGCGTCGAGACCAGGCCCCCAGCTGCAAACTCGGGACGTGGTCGCACGGTCTTGCTCGGAACCGTTCTCGCGCTGGTGATCGCCGCCATCGGTTTTGCCGCATGGTGGCTGCGGGACAGGCCGGAGGATCTGCCGCAGCAAGCCGCCGTCACCGAGGCGCCGGCAGCGCGGCCCGCCCAGGACAACGGCAAATTCGCTGAACGGGTCGGTGCTCCAGGGGCTCCCGCAGCGGCGCCAGCTCAAGCACAAGCTCAGGCCCAAACGCAGGCTCCCGCGCAAGGGGCCCGCACCGATGTCGGTGTGGCTCAGCGGGCCGTCTTCTACGAGGAAGACCCGGCCAATCCGCAGACCCCGAAAGCGCAGGTCGGACGTGTGGTCTGGCGACTCGAGAACGTCAGCGGCGGCCAGGGCCAGCCGTTGGAAACGGCGGTCAAGGCGACCATCGAGATTCCCGATGCAGGGCTCAACCTGAACATGACGATCCGTCGCAATACGGACGCGACGCTTCCGGCCTCGCACACGGTCGAACTCGTCTTCGCCACCAAGGCGGGCGATACCGGCCGTGTCATTCGCGATATCGGCCTACTTCAGTTCAAGAACGAGGAAGCCGCACGCGGGACGCCACTGGCTGGACTTCCGGTTCCGRTGCGCGAGAACATTTTCCTCATCGGCTTGTCGAATCTCGCAGGCGATATCGAGCGCAACGTCGAGATGTTCGTTCATCGCAACTGGATCGACCTTCCCGTGCGCATGGCGTCGGGACAACGGGCCATTCTCAGCTTCGAGAAGGGTGCGTCCGGCGAGCAGGTCATCAACAACGCCTTCCGTCAGTGGCAGTAGTCCTGCCGCAATAAAAAAGCCGCGGTGGCCGACCGCGGCTTGAAGCATTGTCGACGATGACCGATCAGGCTGGTGCTTCGGCCGGATTTTCGATCTGGGCGAGGTTCTTCTTGACCGCTTCCTGCACCTTTTCGAAGGCCCTTACCTCGATCTGACGGACGCGCTCGCGTGACACCCCGAACTCCGTGGAAAGATCCTCCAACGTCATCGGGTCATCCGAGAGACGGCGTGCCTCGAAGATGCGCCGCTCGCGAGGATTGAGGACGGAAAGCGCGTTGCGCAGGGCGGACAGCCTGTTCTGGCCCTCCTCCTCGGCGACAAGCAACTGCTCCTGGCTGACGCTGTCGTCGACCAGCCAATCCTGCCACTCGCCTTCGCCCTCTTCGCGCAGCGGCGCGTTGAGCGACGTGTCGCCACCAAGGCGGCGGTTCATTTCCACCACGTCCTGCTCGTTCACGCCGAGTTGGGTCGCGATCTGCTTGACCTGATCGGGACGAAGATCACCTTCGTCGAGCGCGGAAATGCGGCTCTTGGCTTTGCGAAGGTTGAAGAACAGCTTCTTCTGGTTCGCGGTGGTGCCCATTTTCACAAGCGACCACGAGCGCAGAATATACTCTTGAATCGCCGCCTTGATCCACCACATGGCGTAGGTGGCCAAACGGAAGCCCTTCTCGGGCTCGAAGCGTTTCACGGCCTGCATCAAGCCGACATTACCTTCGGACACGACTTCCCCAATGGGCAGTCCATATCCGCGATAGCCCATGGCGATCTTGGCGACGAGGCGCAGGTGCGACGTGACGAGCTTATGGGCCGCCTCTCGGTCGCCGTGCTCGCGCCAACGCTTGGCGAGCATGTATTCCTCATGCGGTTCCAGCATGGGGAAACGGCGGATCTCGTCGAGATAGCGGGATAGGCCCCCTTCGTTGGCAAGAACGGGTAGCGCTGCTGCCATATACCTTTTCCTTCCTTGGCCCCCTCCGATCGAGGCGAGCCGAAAGCGGCCCCCTCATACGGCCGGCCGCCCCTCCATATATAGTCATGGAGACCTTGACCGAATAGAGGCGTCGGTACCGTGAATGGTGACAACGTCGTGAAACCGAGTCGGTGCCCGCCTCCTGTGTTTGTGCGTCGGATTGACGCCTATCGTGCCGTACGGAGCGCCTCGACGAGCACGGTCATGTCGGCGGGTAACGGACTTTCGAAGCGCAGAAACTCCCGTGTACGCGGATGTTCGAAACCGAGGACGGCCGCATGCAGCGCTTGGCGCCCGAGGCTCTGCAGGACGCTCTGTTGAGCTTCCGACAGGCGGTTCGCCTTTGTCTTGAACCCCGATCCGTAAACCCGATCGCCCAGGATCGGATGACCCATATGAGCCATGTGCACGCGGATCTGGTGCGTCCGCCCGGTTTCGAGTTCGCATCGCACCAATGTCGCCGCCGGCGCTGTCGCGGGGAGACGTTCCTCGATCCGGTAATGCGTAATCGCAAAACGACCGCTCTCCTCGGAGACCACAGCCATTTTCTCACGGTTGTGGGTGCTGCGGGCCAGGGCGGCCTCGACGGTGCCGTGCTGCCGGTCGGGCACGCCCCAGACCAGCGCCAGATAGGCGCGCTCGAGGGGACCCGTTCGGCCGTGATCGGCGAACTGGTCGGCGAGGCGTTTATGCGCGCGGTCGTTCTTTGCCACCACGAGAAGCCCGGACGTGTCCTTGTCGAGACGGTGGACGATGCCTGGACGCTTCACTCCGCCGATCCCTGAAAGGCTATCGCCGCAATGGGCGATGAGTGCGTTCACCAGGGTCCCGGATTCGTGCCCGGCCGCTGGATGGACCACAAGCCCCGGAGGCTTGTCGATCACGATGACGTCATCGTCCTCGTACACCACGACGAGGTCCATGGACTGCGCGACGGGCTCGGCCGCGACCGGAGGCGGCACCACGAGAGAGATGACGCTGCGGGCCGGAACCTTCCGGTTCGGATCCTTGACCATGGCCCCGTCGAGCGTGGCGTGGCCGTCCTTGATCAGCGCCTGCAGGCGGCTGCGCGACAGGTCGGGCCAAGCCTGGGCCAGCACCCGATCCAACCGATCGGGTGAGGCCTCATCCGCGACAATCCATTCACGCTGCGTCTCACCGCTCAACGAAATCCCCTTATTTGCTCGTCCGCCGAGGCCTTTTTTGGCGCAAGGCCCTTGAAGGCATCGGACAAGCTGGTTATACGAGCGGCCTTCCACTTGCTAGCTCCCTTCGTCTAGCGGTCTAGGACGTCGCCCTCTCACGGCGAAAACAGGGGTTCGATTCCCCTAGGGAGCGCCAAACATCTTCGAACTCAATGAGTTGCGGCTGGTTTAGCCAGTGAGGTTCGCCCACGGTTCGCCGAAGCGGGCCTTTTTACTTTCCAGCGGGATTTTTAGGCCTCAGTAATCGCACGACCGACGCCATACCGTCGCGCGCCAGTTTTTCCTGCTCAGCTCTCGCCTCGAGGTGAGGAATCTAACGTAACAATTCTGAGGCTAGGTTTGGGCGGGGACCTGTGATCAAGGATTAAGTCTATCCC
>NZ_JBFUKD010000395.1:0-3538 GCF_056401005.1 Microvirga sp. P4_G7
GATGCCGCGCAAGCTTCTCACAGCGCCGCACGGCATCGAACAGATTCCGGACATTCCAAATTTCTGCTGGGCCGATTACGGCATGCGGGTCGGGATGTCTCGAATTCTCAGACTTTTTCGAGAGCGCGGAATAACAGCGTCCGCCAGCATCAATGCCAGCGTCATCGACTACTATCCGACCTGTGCCGAAGAGATTCTGGACCTCGGCTGGGAACTGATCGGGCACGGCATGCACCAGGTCGGCCTGCAGGCGCAGAGCGAACGGGAAATCATCGAACAGGCACTGGACAAGCTGTATCGATTCAGCGGCATGAAGGTGAGGGGCTGGCTCAGCCCAGGCCTCCGCGAGAGCTGGGAGACGCCCGATATCCTGGCGCAGACGGATATCGAATATGTCTGTGATTGGGGTGTCGACGACTTGCCGTCATGGATGTCGACGACATCGCGCCCACTCATCGCAATGCCGTACAACCTGGAGATCAACGATAGCGTGATCTATGCGGTGGAGAAGCACCGTTCCGACGAGATGTTTCATCGTCTGCAGGCGACGATCGAATGTTTTGAACAAGAGACGAGATCAGCGACGCCACGCGTTCTGGGCATCGGTCTGCATCCACATCTCGTCGGTGTTGCACACAGGTTCGTTTATCTCGAGCGCATGGTGGATCTGCTCATGGCGCGAGGTGATGTCTGCTTCTTGAACGGATCGCAGATTGCAGATTGGTTTATCGAGGAGACGACCTAAGCCATGGGAAGAGAACCAGATATTCTCGCCGCGTTCGATCGCCGGGTCGATCCGGCGCAGACAGCGCTTTTGATCATCGACATGCAGAAGGATTTCTGCGTCGATGGCTATGCGGCGAGCCGGGCCGGCCGCCCACTCACGGCTGCGCGATCCATCATTCCGACCTTGCAGAGGCTGCTCGCCGCCGCGCGCCAAGCCGGAGTTCTGGTGTGCCATGTGGGGTTCTGGACGCTCGAAGACCACTTGAGCGATTCCGGACCGTGGCTCAGCCAGCGCAGACGTTCGCGATTTGCGTCCGACAGAATAGCCATGGCCGATAGCGATGGTGCCGCGTTCATCGATCAACTCAGTCCCCAAGTTGGTGAAATCGAAATACGCAAACACCGCTACAGCGCTTTCAAAGGCACGAACCTCGATATGGTTCTGCGCGCAAATGACATCCGAACGGTGATCCCGACGGGCGTGTCGACGAACGTTTGTGTCGAGAGCACGCTGAGGGATGCCTTCGAAAGCGGCTACTACGTCGTTCTTCCGGGAGACGCCTGCGCCTCGTGGGATCAATCGCTCCACGATGCGACCCTGAAGACGGCGGATGCTCGCTTCGGCCTCGTTTGTAAGAGTACCGAAGTCGAAAGCATCTGGCTCAAATCCGCCGCAGATGCGGTCGCATCCTAACAGATCCTGGAGGTCCCTATGAGCAGATTGCTCACATCCGACGCGTCGGCATTTTCAAGTTCGTTGAAGTATGAGGATATTCCCCCGGAAGCCTTGCGGATAGCCAAGCGCTGCATCATCGACGGCCTCGGCGTGATGCTCGCGGGCACGGAGCAACACGCGCTTACGATTGCCGCGACGTATCTCAAGACGACTGGCGGTGCGCCGGTCGCACGCGTCGTCGGCCACGCGGATCTGCGTGTTTCGGCACAGCAGGCGGCTTTCTGGAATGGCCTCGCAGGCCATGTGATGGATTGGGACGACACGCAGGTGGCTGAAGGGCCGGGCCGTCCCTACGGCCTCCTCACGCATCCGACCATTCCACCGCTCTCGGCCGCGCTCGCCGTGTCGGAGCTGCTCGGCAATGTCAGTGGAAAGGCCTTCCTGACCGCGTTTGTCAGCGGCTTCGAAGTCGAATGCAAGGTCGCGGAGGCGATCAACCCGGATCACTACAATCTCGGTTTTCACACGAGCGGGACTGTCGGGACCTTCGGCTCGGCAGTCACCGCGTCAAAGCTCCTCGGCTTCGATGGTGGACAGACAGCCCAAGCGATCGGGGGCGCAGCCTCGATGGCTGCGGGCATTCGCGCCAATTTCGGAACCATGGGGAAACCCATGCACGTGGCGCGCTCATCGGAGAATGGCGTGACCAGCGCGCTTCTCGTGCGCGAGGGATTCACGTTCAATGACGAAGCTCTCGACGGCAAGTGGGGCTATCTCTCCGTCGCCGGAAGGGGCGGCGAGCCGGATCTGGTGCTCGGCCGCTTTGGTCGTCCATTCTCGATCCAAGAGCCGGGCGTCAGCATCAAACCCTACCCGTCTGGCGTCCTGACGCATCCATCCATGGATGCCATGAAGTTCCTGATGGCCGAGAACAATCTCAAGCCGGAAGATATCGAGAGCGTCACGCTGTTCGCCGCGAACAACATTCTACATCCGATCCGGTTCAAGGTCGCGACGACTGAGCTCGAAGCAAAGTTCTGCATGGCATTCCTCCTCTCGGCCATCATCTTGCGCGGTCGTGCCGGAAAAGCGGAATTCACGGACGATTTCGTACGGCGACCGGAGGTGCAAGCCATGCAGCGCCGCGTGGATACCAAATTCGATCCCGCCATCGATGCCATGGGGCACGAACGGATTTTGTCCCGTATCGCGGTCGTCACGAAGTCGGGCGAGACGATCGAGCGCTTCTCGGACGACCGCTATCGCGGCGGTCCTCTCTATCCGCTGACGGATAAGGAGCTCGAAGAGAAGTTCATGGACTGTGTGCAGGGCGTTCTCGACGATCGACAGGCGCGAGAGGCGCTGGATGCTATCTGGTCGCTGGAATCACTTTCCAACGTGGGTGCGCTTCTGGATCTGATCAATAGCACATCCGCGAAAAAGGCCGCCTGAGGCGTAGAGCTCGCATTCTCGGCCCAGATCGAAAAGCAGCGGAGCCAAGATCCGAGACGGTTTTGGCTTCGCCTGCTTCGGTCGGTGTTACATTCCCGGTGCCGCCGCAAGATCCATGAGACCGCGCATGTCGCGCAAGGCTTCGAGATCAGCGATGATGTCGATCAGGCCCTCAACAGCGCCCGGTTCCAGCGCGCTGAAACCGGCTTTGCAATTCGCCCTGAATTTTTCAATATGCCGCTCTTCCGACAGCGCGTTGGACGGATGACCGAGGGCGACATCGACGGCATCACGGAATACACGCCCATCCTTGAGATGAATCTCGACCTGAGTGGGGCCGAACGCGCTCAATTCAGACGTGTCGAGGGTGACGATCTCGACACGCTCCGCCAATCTGAGAAGATCGCGGTCTTTCAATGCGGCGGGTGTGAAATCGTCCACGCTGACTGTGCCACCGGTAAGCGCGCGGGCAGCACAGTAAACAAGGCATAGGCGAGCATAGTTCTGCGGCATGTCGGACTTGAGGGGGCGCCCGACGAGCGTGAAGGCGACCGGCGTGATCCTGACGACGAGGCGCTCGATCATCTCCGGTGCGATCCCATGGAGATCTTTTTGACGCGCGATGGCCTCGATCGCGCCATGCGTGGCGCGGCCAGTCGGGAACGGCTTTTGCACCAGCTCGCT
>NZ_JBFUKD010000396.1:0-3531 GCF_056401005.1 Microvirga sp. P4_G7
GAACAACTCGTCCTTCGCCGGATCATAGACGATGCCGGCGACCATCTGCCCTTCGCGCTCGAGGCCGACGGAGATGGCGAAGTGGGGGAGGCCATGCAGGAAGTTCGTGGTGCCGTCGAGCGGATCGATATGCCAGCGATGGCTCGTATCGGTCCCCTCGACAATGCCGCTTTCCTCCATCACGAAACCGTATCCCGGACGCGCCTTTTCCAAAGCGTCGCGCAGGATCGATTCCGCCTTCTTGTCAGCGGCCGAGACGAAATCGCCAGGACCTTTCCGGGACACCTGAAGGTTCTCGACCTCGCCGAAGTCGCGCTTGAGCGAGCGCGAGGCCTTCATTACGGCATCGTTCATCACGGTCATCAAGGGCGAGCGGATCATAGGACGGTCCTGGCAAGGTCGAAGGGTTTGGCGAAGAGAAAGAGCATAGGCTGATGACCACGGGTGACGGGCCGCGTCAAGCAGAACGGTCCGGCGAAAATGCAACGAACATTGCAGCTAAAACAGGTTCGAGCGCTCCGACGCGAGCTTCTCCGCCTTCCCACGGTCCTCCGGCGTCAGGTCCTTCAAGGCGTTGTCGAGCCAGGTGTCGGTGAGCCCTTGTGATGCTGCGATAAGATGCCAGGCGGCGGCGTCGATCTTGTTCGCAGGAACGCCACGTCCCGCCACGAGAAGCCGCGCGAGGCGGTTCTGCGCGATGGCATTGCCCCGGGAGGCCGCGCGGCGAAACAGTTTGGCGGCCTTTGCTTCATCGGCTTTGACGCCGTCTCCATTGAAGATGAGGATCGCGTATTCGACCTCGCCGGCCACGTTGCCGTTCTTTGCCGCCTTCTCGAAAAGGCGCGCCGCTTCGGTACTGTTCTTGTCGACGCCCTTTCCTGTCAGATAGAGCACGCCGAGCGCGTGCTGGGCGTCACCGATCTCGCCCGCATTGGCGGTCTGTAGCAGGGTGATCGCACGCTTGAGATCAGCGTCCAAACCGGTCGACATGAACAGCAAGGCGAGGTTGTAGGAGGCCGACGCGTCGCCTTTGGCTGCCGCCTGTTCGAGCCAGGCCTTGCCCYGCGCCGGGTCCTTTTCGACGCCGCGCCCTTCGAGGGCCATGAGGCCGAGCGTCGCCATGGCGTGCGGCTCGCCTTGCTTGGCGGCGAGTTCATACCATTCGGAGGCCTTCTTCGGGTCCATCGGGACACCGAGACCCAAATTGTACAATTCGCCGAGCAGCGTCATCGCCGCCGCATCCTTGCGGTTCTTCTCGATGCGCAAAGTCGCCTCGCGAAAGGCGGTCTGGTAGAGGCCGCGCTGATAGGCGCCGTAGGCGGCATCCGGGGCCGCGCGCGCCGTGGGGCAGGCGGCGATCAGGAAGGCGGCGGCGAGGCCCCAAAGCCGCAGCTTCACGGCGCGGTCTCCTGAGCGGCCAGGACGGCGAGGGCGTTCTTCACGGCCGCGGCGGGACCGTCCGGATGGTCCCATACGGCGTCACCGAGCGCGATGAATTCCACATTGGTGGCGACAAGAGCGGCGACATCCTCCAGGCGTGGAGCGTAGGCGGCGCAGGGCGTCTCGAAGATCTCGGCCCACCACGCCGCCCGTTCGATCACCGTCTCGAGCGTGGGCAAGGAACCGTCGGCGCGGGGTTCGCCGAACATCAGGTAATCCGCCCCGGCTTCGCCGAATGCCATGGCGTCATCCTTGCTCCGGATGCTGCCGACACCGACCGATCGCTCTGTCTTGAAGCTGTCGCGAAGGGACTTGAGCACGGAAAGATTGCCGAGAACGTGCGCGCCTTCCGCTCCGCCGCGGGCCGCCAGGGTGGCGAGGTCGGCGTCGCCCTGGACGGAGATCATCACCGCCGCCCCGTGCTTTTGCGCAACGGGCGCGAGTGTCTTGATCCGGTTGATCAGGGTGCGCTCGTCGGCTGGCGCCAGGCGCAGCATCACGGCCGCGACTTCGCCGGCGGCGCAAGCTTCCTCGAGACGGGGAGCGAAGGAATCGTCCTCCAGGAGAGGTGTCATCAGATAGAGGCGGGCGGCGGTGTCAGCCATGGTCACTTGATACTGAGGAAGGGATCGGTCATCGCGACAAGCCATAACGAAAACGGGGCCGTCTTGCGAGGCCCCGTTTCTTCATCACGATTGCGGCGAAAGCCTGATGGCTCTCACTCGGCCGCCTTGCGGGCGCCGCCGAACTTGGGATCGAGCTCGCCCGAKGCRTARCGCTTGGCCATTTCGGCCGGCGTGAAGACGCGCTTGATCTTCGAGGCCTGGCCGGCGGTGTTGAACTCTTCGAGACGCTGCTTGCAGAGCTTCGTCATCGCGTCCATCGCGGGCTTCAAATACTTGCGCGGATCGAACTCGCCGGGGTTCTCGGTCAGGACTTTCCGGATCTGACCGGTCATCGCCATGCGGTTGTCCGTGTCGATGTTGATCTTGCGCACGCCGTGCTTGATGCCGCGCTGGATCTCCTCGACCGGTACGCCCCAGGTCTGGGGCATCTTGCCGCCATTTGCGTTGATGATGTCCTGCAGGTCCTGCGGCACCGAGGAAGAGCCGTGCATCACGAGATGGGTGTTCGGGAGTTTGGCGTGAATCTCTTCGAGGACGTTCATCGCGAGGATCGCGCCGTCCGGCTTGCGCGTGAACTTGTAGGCGCCGTGCGACGTGCCCATGGCGATGGCCAGGGCATCCACCTTGGTCTCGGCCACGAACTTCACCGCTTCGTCGGGATTGGTGAGCAACTGGTCGTGGCTGAGTTTGCCTTCCGCTCCGTGGCCGTCCTCCTTGTCGCCCATGCCGGTCTCGAGAGAGCCCAGCACGCCGAGTTCACCTTCCACCGAAATACCGCCGAGATGCGCGATCTCGACGACTTTCTTGGTGACGCCGACATTGTAATCCCAATCGCCCGGCGTCTTGCCGTCGGCCTTGAGGGAGCCGTCCATCATCACCGACGTGAAGCCGGCCTGGATCGCCGTCATGCAGGTGGCGGGCTCATTGCCGTGATCGAGATGCACGCAGACCGGGATATGCGGATAGATCTCGGTGACCGCATCCATCATGTGCTTGAGCATGATGTCGTTGGCGTAGGACCGCGCCCCGCGGCTCGCCTGGATGATCACAGGCGCGTCGAGAGCATTCGCCGCTTCCATGATGGCGAGCGCCTGCTCCATGTTGTTGATGTTGAAGGCCGGCACGCCGTAGCCCTGCTCGGCAGCGTGATCGAGAAGCTGTCTTAAGGTGATCCGCGCCATCTCATCCTCCGTCTTGCTTTTGAAACTGATTACTTGATCCGCAATGCGTCGACGCCCGGCAGCGGCTTTCCTTCGAGCCATTCGAGGAACGCGCCGCCCGCCGTCGATACATAGGTGAAGTCGTCCGCCACGCCCGCGTGGTTGAGCGCCGCGACCGTATCGCCGCCGCCGGCAACGGAGACGAGCTTGCCGGCCTTCGTGCGTGCCGCCGCGTGTCTTGCCGCCGCAACCGTGCCCTGGTCGAACGGCGCGATTTCGAAGGCGCCGAGCGGGCCGTTCCAGAC
>NZ_JBFUKD010000397.1:0-3524 GCF_056401005.1 Microvirga sp. P4_G7
CGGCTGTCCCTTCGCCGACCGCTGTCCCTTCGCGATGCCGGTTTGCCTGAACGAGCCACCGCCGGTCGTGCGACTGGCGGACGGACATGAAGCGGCCTGCGTGCTCTTGGCAAATGAGGGAGCGACCGTCGCATGACCGCACTCCTGCAAGTCGAGGGCCTGAAGGTCCATTACCCCATCCGCGAAGGTCTGCTGCGGCGCGTGGTCGGGTCGGTGAAGGCGGTCGATGGGATCGATCTCAAGATCATGCGGGGTGAAACCCTCGGCCTGGTGGGGGAGAGCGGGTGCGGCAAGAGCACGTTCGCTCGCGCGATCCTGCATCTTCAGCACACGACGGCGGGTCATGTGCTTCTCGATGCCGGCGACGACCGACCCGACATCAAGGACATCACCACGATCTCGGCGGATGCATTACGCAATCTGCGTCGTGAAATGCAGATCGTCTTCCAGGACCCATATTCCGCGCTGAACCCACGTTTGCGGATCGGCACCATCCTGACCGAACCCCTGCGCGCCATGGGGATGGGCGACAGGCGAGCCCGTCGGCGGCGTGCGGAGGAGGTGCTGGAGGCGGTGGGACTTCCTCCATCCTCCGTAGACCGCTTCCCACACGAGTTCTCAGGGGGGCAGCGCCAGCGAATCGGCATCGCCCGGGCTCTGGCGCCCCGGCCGCGGTTCATCGTGCTGGACGAGCCCGTATCGGCGCTGGACGTCTCAGTGCGGGCTCAGGTCCTGAACCTGCTCCAGGAGCTCCAGGAGCGCTTTGGCCTCACCTACCTCTTCGTCTCGCACGATTTGTCGGTGGTACGGCACCTGTGCGACCGGGTGGCGGTCATGTATCTCGGGCGCATCGTCGAAGAGGGCCCCACGGGCGAGATCTTCGAGCGGCCCCGGCACCCCTATACCGAAGCGCTGCTCAGCGCTCTCCCGTTGCCGGTTCCGCAACTCAAACGTCAACGCATTCTGTTGCGCGGCGATCCTCCGAGCCCGATTGCCGTACCGCCGGGCTGCGCGTTCCATCAACGCTGCCGTGCCGCAACGGAACTCTGTTCCCGGGAGACGCCGCCGCTGACGGATGAGCACCGTCCCTGGCTCGCCGCGTGCCACTATGCCGAAACCCTCGAACTCGCAGGAGCGCCCCGCGTCTGAGCGCTGGAGAGAGCCATGAGCGTCGACGACAAATCCCTTTCCGGCATCCCGAATGGGCAGGGCGTTGCCTCTCCTGCCGATTGGGATAAGTTTTCGGTGAGTCCCTCGCTTCGCCGGGACCCGAAAAACAAGCCAGGAGGGCGCTTGATGTCTGCCTTTGGACCTCTCAGCCTGAGGCAGCTCGAAGTCTTCTATGCGGTCATGGAGATCRGCACCGTCACGGCGGCGGCCCAATCGCTTCGGATCTCGCAGCCCACGGTGAGCACCATCCTTMGCCGGATGGAGGACCAGCTCCGCATACCGCTATTTAGAACAAATCGCGGGCGTTTGATCCCGACGAACGAAGCGAGGATTCTCTACGAATCCCTTCAACGCAGTTTCGAGCAGTTGCAATCGATCAACGGCACCATCGAAACGCTGCGGCACGGGGCGTCGCATCGCATCAGCATCGCCACCATCCAACCCTTGGCCAACTCTCTGGTCGCACACGCGCTCGCGGGCTTTTTGGCTGAAATGCCGCAGGCGCGCGTTCATCTTCTGATCCGTCCGCGCAAGGAGGTTCTCCATGCGGTGGCGATGGAGGGCGTCGATATCGGCATCACGTTTCGGACGGGAGAAGCCGAGGGATTGCGGGCCGAGCAACTCAGCAGCGGCAAAGTGTATTGCATCATGCCGACCGGCCATCCGCTCGAAGCGAAGAGCGAGGTCGGGCCCGAAGATCTCATGCGGTATCCCATCGTGTCCTACACACCTGGACACCAATGGCTCTTGTCGCAGCTGGAAAGCGTTCTCGAGCCCTACGACCACTTGCCCGAGCCCGTTCTGACGGTTGAAAGCATCGTATCGGTCTACCCGATGGTGGCGCACGGAATCGGACTTGGTCTGGTGGACGAGTTCTCGCTGCGGTTCTACCGTCAGGAAAGCATCACCGCGCGCCCGTTCAGGCCGGTCATCGATGTGGGCGTGGACATCATCTATCCGACGGGGCGGAATACGCCGGACCTCCTCAAGGCCTTCGTCAAGCATCTGCGCCTTTGCGTGAAAAGCGCTACGACGCCTGCTCTCGATGCCCGCACTGCGTAATCGACCGAGGCGGCTTCTGTCCGGCTTTCCTGGAAGGTATAGACCGAAGCTATAGTTCACCGAAACGATTGAATCTTCGCGCGCAGCCACGACGTCGTAACATGACAACGGAAGCAGACGCTTCCTTCTGATGCGGTTGAGCCATGCGACGGCAATCCTTTCGAGAAGCATGACGACCGGCTCCATCGAGCCGCTTCATCTTTGCTTCCTTCCGAACGTCGCGTCGTCAACCGCCGTGTTCGAACGTCACACTCCGAGGAGAGGCACGATGAACTTGGCGAACTTGATCTGGCGTTCATTGGGCGCAACCGCCCTGGTCGCAGGTATCTCTTTCTCTAGCGCGAGCTTCGCGCAGGGCGCACCGGTCGATACAGTCGTGCAGGGACAATTGACCGTCCTCTACAATCCCGCTTCGCCGCCGACATCGTTCAACAAGGACGGCAAGGCCACAGGGATGGCCGTCGAGATCGTCGAAGAGATCGCGAGACGGTTGAACCTGAAGACGGAGTTCCGGGCGCATTCCGATCTGGCGGGTGTTCTTCCTGCCGTCTCGAACCGCCAATACGATCTCGCGGCGATCGGACTGATGAGAACCCCGGAGCGGGAGRCCGTCGTCGATTTCTCGAACTCGTGGTACTATGGCTGGTTCCCGTTGATCATCGAAAAGAGCTCGGGCTTGAAGGGTTACAAGGACCTTTCCGGCAAGGTCGTCGGTGTCAACAAGGGCAGCATTCAGGAACGCTACATGTCGGAAAACCATCCCGACATTCAGCTGATGGCATTTCCCAACGATACCGCGGCCGTAGCAGCGCTCAACGCCGGCAAGGTCAACGGCGTGCTGACCGGAAGTGCGCTTCTCGAGGAGACGCTGAAGCGGTTCCCCAACCTCGACGTCGCAGCCCGTACGCCCACGCCCTATCCCAACGCGTTTCCCGTCCGCAAAGGAAACGAGACCCTTCGCAAGGCGCTCGACGACACGATGAGCGCGATGGTGAAAGACGGTACATACGTCAAGATCTTCGACAAATGGCACGCCGGAGATGCGCTTCCCGAGCCCATGTACAGCGATTACCCGGGCCTCGACAAACAACGCGCGCCCGGCGTTCCGGCGCCGCGTTCCTAAACGCTCGTCACGAAAGCGTTCCATTCGAACGCTTTCGATCTTCCCCGCCGATGAATGAGCGCTGCTCTCCGCGCACGATTCTTGCTGCGTTAAGGAAATGCCATGTCCTCGATGGTTGTTTGTCCGGAACCGCCCGCCGCTGCCGTTGGCGCCGCGATCCTTGCACGTG
>NZ_JBFUKD010000398.1:0-3522 GCF_056401005.1 Microvirga sp. P4_G7
GGATCCTGAAGGTTTGCGTGCTGGATGAGCCGCGCCCGTCGGATACGACGACAGTCACGTCGTAGCCTCTGAGACCGCCTCCGAAATCGGTCGCCGCCTCGTAGTCGAGGCCGGTCGCCGAGGTGAACTTGAGCTGATCGCCCTCGATCGTGAACAAACCGGTCGCATCGGTGGTGGCATCGCCGAGGAACGTGAAGGTCAGCGGGTCACCGTTGCGGTCGTAGGCCGTCAGCGTGCCGGAGAAGCTGGGATCGTTCTCATCGACGGTCGCGCCCACGTCACCGTCGAGACGGAGGTTGACTGGACCATCATTGTTTTCCCGGCTCTGAGGCAGTCCGTCATCCAACACCACGATCGTGAAGGTTTCCTGGTGCGTGAGAGTATTGCCAATGCGGCTATTGTCCCAAACCATGACGGTCACCGCATAGAGATGTCCGTTTGCGTCCTCGAAGTTGACGGAAGCACCCGCCTTGAGGCGCAGAACCCACTGCCCTGCCGATTGAACAACCTCGAATTTTCCGCTCGGGTCGTCGACCGCGAAGACAAAACCAGTCCCCGGGTCCTCATCCGCTGCCGTGAGAGTGCCTATCCCCGTCTGGCCGGGCGAATTTTCATAGATGGTCAAGCTGCTCAGTGCGATGTCGGTCGGCGCCTCATTCACGTTGCCGACGACCACTCTGACGAGCGCTTCCTCCGACGTGAGCCCGCCCGACCGTGCGACGACTTTGACGATGTAATAACGATCCCCGGTAAACGGGTCTTCGTGGATATCCTCCGCCTCGGCGTTCAGTCCGTCCGTATCGATCACGACGATGCTCGCGGTACCGTCGGCGTTGTTGACGATGTCGAACCTATCACCGGGGTTGCTGCCGGCGGAGGAGGAGAACCCGTATGTGACCCGTCCGCCCCATTCGGGATGACCAGGATTCTGATCGGGATCCGTCGCGTCGAAAAGTTCGCCGCCACTCATTTCCAACGTGTTCTCGACGATGAAAGCATCGTTGAAGTTTGGCCGGCTCGGCGCCTCGTTCACGTCGCCGACGACGATGGTCAGTGCCTGCGTGACGCTTTCCATGAGGTCGGGGCCGACGGTGCGGACATAGAGCGTGTAGGTTCCGCTCTCCTCGTGATCGAGAGAGCGCGTCGATGTGATGATGCCGGTCGCCGCATTGATGGTGAACAAGCCGTTCGCATTGCCCGATTGCCCCGCAGGACCGGTGACGAACTTGTACGTCAGAGTCGCCGGCCCGTCAGGATCGGTCGCGACGATCTTGTGGCTGAACACCGCATTCTCGTCTTTCGAAACGGAGATCGCCCCCGTGGTGCCGACGTCCCACTTCGGCGCGAGGGGCGCTTCGGGGACATTGTCGACCTCGATGACCAACTCGCGCGTCACTCCGGCCAACGTGCCATCGGACGCCTTGACATAGATCTTGTAGAATTTTGCGCCGGTGGGAAGGAATTCGTAGTCGAGGCTCGCTCCAGCTGCCAGAGTGACGACACCGCTGCTGCTGATCTCAAAAATCCCACCGGCATTGCCTGTGTTGTTGAGCGGATCAAGCCCGAACGAATAGGTCAGTGTCGCCGGACCATCCGGATCGGTCGTGACAATCGTTCGGCTGAACGCGGTATTTTCGTTGACTCGAATGGACGTTGCGCCCCCTGCCCAAGTCGGCGCAAAGGGCGCCTCGTTCTGAGGGAGGATGTTGATGGTGAGCACCTGGCTCGTCGCGAGCGAGCCGTCGAAAGCTTCGACGGTGATCGTAAGACTGTGCTGAGCCTCGTAGTCGAGAACGTGACCCGGGTTCAGCGTCACGGCGCCGGTCGAGGCGTTGATCGTAAACTTTCCACCCGCGTTCAGATCGTTGCCGAGTCCGTCCTTCGCGAACCGATAGGTCAGCGTCGTTCCCGCATCGGGATCCGACGCACCAACGGCGACGTTGAACAGAGACGTCGTCGTGATGTCCTCGAGAACATTTATGGAAAGAGCACCACCACTCCACGTCGGAGCGGTCGGGGCCTCGTTGACGTTGACGATTTCGATGCGAATGGTGCCGATGTTGTCGGAAACCAAGCCGCCATTGTCCACATCCGATTCCGCGGCGCGCACTTTGACGTCGATGTACTTTCGGCCATTGATGACGACGACATCGTTGACGCCGTCAACGAGCGATTCGAAATTGATCGGTTGGGACACTTTGATCGAGTCGATTCGAACGCCGTTTCCGTCGTCCTGCGTTACGATCGAAAAGTAATTGCCCGGGTTCGTCACGAGTTGATAGTTCAGAGCGCCGCCGTTTCCGTCGTCGCTGGACTTGATCTGAGCCACCTCACCCGTGAGATTTTCATTGATCCGCGAAGAGCCACCAATCGTTTCAGGCGCGCCTGCCATGTAGTTGACGGTGCCTTGGCCGACCTTGAAGATATTTTCAATGTTGGCGAGCTTGCGGGCATCATAATTTTTTACGCTGATGTAGGCTGTATCGCTTCCACCAATCGTCGTGTTGAACTCTTTCGTGGAGTCGCCACGGTCGTCGACGTAATAGATGTCGTCCCCGTCTCCGCCTATCATACTATCGGCGCCCAAACCGCCGTTTAGAATGTTATTTTTCGCGTTGCCCGTAAGACGATTGTTTGCGGCGTTTCCCGTCAGATTGACGTTTGCCCCCCCTTCCGCCGCTGCGAACTCCACGTAGGGCGTGGTGTTGAGGTCAAAATCGACCGTCGTATGGACGGTATCAAATCCTGGCACCGCACCTTCAATTACAATGTCACCAGGATCATCGACGTAATAGTCGTCGTCACCTTCGCCACCATCCATCGTGTCGACACCRGTTCCGCCGTCGAGGTAATCGTTCCCCTGTCCGCCGTTGAGTGAATCGGCTTCGCTCCGGCCATATAGAAAATCGTCCTGATTCCCGCCAAAGAGAAAATCCGCACCGGCCCCGCCATCGATAATATCGTTCTCGTCCTGCCCATAGAAATAGTTCGAATCGCTGTTGCCGGTGATGGTATCTCTAAAATTTGTTCCAGAGAGATTTGTGATGTTTGCAAATGAATCCGTACCGGTCGATTTCACTACTTTCTGCGTGCCGAAGTTAGCGGTAATGCCTGAACCCAAAGTGCTGTAGTCAAGCAAGCCGCCACTGTTGCCCGGCGCGGCGCCGCCGTCGATGGAGTCACTTCCGCCGGAGCCGATGAAGACGTCATATCCACCAGAACCGATGAGCGTGTCGTTGCCGGCGCCGCCGTGAAACACGTCGGCGTCGGTGCCACCGTTAAATTTCGCGCCAACGCTACCGGCCCAATACGTCACCTTGCCGTTGCCGCCGGTAACTTGAGTGACACTAAAGAGACTATCGATTTCACTTCCCTGGTACGACAGACCGTTGCGGAGATCCACGGTTCGATCATATGTGTCTTCGTAAACGACATGCCCGCCAACCATGCGGTCGCTGCCGTCTCCTCCAATCAAAATGTCGTTCGCTGAGCCCACCAACGTGTCGTTGCCCAGCTCTCCCT